>CAJXTO010000118.1 GCA_913061245.1 uncultured Oceanospirillales bacterium | reverse complement strand
CAGTCAACAACCGTTCCAAAAACGTCGAAAAGTAATGCTTTGGGCCTCATTGAGGCTGTTCCATATGAGCAAGAAGGTCATTAAACCGCTCGCCTTGGATCATAACGTGTTGTCGTGAAACGAGGTCTGCCTTGTCTGCGTCTCCCGCTTCGATTGATTCGATGATTTCATCATGTTCGTTAAACGATTGCGGCATCCGCCCTCGCACGCGGAGTTGCAGGCGCCTGAACGATTGAAGCCTTCTGCGAAGGGAGCGGGTTTCGCTTGCGAGAAAGCTATTTCCGCATGCGGTGTAGATACATTCGTGGAATTCGACATTTTTGTGATAGTAGAGATCACTATCATTCGCCTGGATGGCCTCTTCGCAACCTTTGTTTGCAGCTTTCAATGTAGCGAGTTGCTCATCGCTGATGCGACGGGCGGCTAGTCGGGCACACATTCCTTCGAGTTCGCTCATGACTTCGAACATTTCGATCATTTCACGAAATGATGGTGCTTTAACAAAACACCCGCGTTTTGGGATCTGGGTGGCAAGGCCGGAACCCACGAGCTGAAGCAGCGCCTCGCGCACTGGTGTGCGTGATACATGGAAACGTTCAGCCAATGAAGCCTCATCTAATTTCTCTCCATCTTTCAATTGTCCGGTCGCGATTTGTTCTTCGACCCCTTGAAAGACTCGAGTGGCGGCTCGACTACTCATAATAGAAAACTCGTTGCATCTTATTTTTGTATACGATAATTTCTACACAGCATACATAAATATGCAAGCCGTAATAACTCATAACAATCGGCAGGAGCCTATAATGAAAGTAAAAGCCCTTGTAGCCGCTGCAATTGGTGCAGCATTTGTCAGTTCAGTTGCTAGCGCGACAGAGCTTCGTCTATCGCATCAGTGGTCAACGAAAGATGTCCGTCATAAAGTGGCTGAAATCGTTGCGAATCACGTCAAAGATGCGAATGTAGATCTTGATATTAAGATTTTTCCATCAAAGTCCCTCTTCAAGCCGAGAGAGCAATACAAGCCTCTATCGCGCGGACAGCTGGATATGACTGTTTTACCGTTATCTTATGCAGGTGGTCAGCAGCCTTCGTATAACCTGACCCTAATGCCAGGCCTCGTAAAGAATCACGATCACGCAGCCCGCTTGAACTACTCGCCTTTCATGGACGCAGTTCAAGAGAAAATGGCTGAGGATGACGTGATGGTCTTGGTCCATGGTTATCTAGCAGGTGGATTCGTGGGTAAAGATAAGTGCGTATCTCACCCTGATGACGTCAAAGGTATGCAGATGCGAGCGGCAGGTAAGTCATTTAACCAGTTGTTAGCTGGTGCGGGAGCATCAATCGCGTCAATGGCATCGTCAGAAATTTACAACGCAATGCAAACTGGTGTTCTTGACGGTGCAAACACCTCGTCTTCTTCGTTCGTTTCATATCGCATCTATGAGCAAGTGAAGTGTTACACCCCCGCAGGTGACCAAGCATTGTGGTTCATGTACCAACCACTGTTGATGAATAAGTCAACATTTGATGGTTTGAGCGACGCACAAAAGAAAGCACTGCGCGATGGTGCGAAAAAAGCTGAAGAGTTTTACTTACAGGAAGCGAAGTCTCAAGACGCTAACTCGGTGAAAGTGTTCCGTGAAGCTGGAGTTCAGATCAAAGAGATGACAAAAGACGAATTCAAAGCATGGCAGGATCTTGCGAAGGCAACATCTTACAAGCAGTTCGTCGCTGATTATCCAGAAGGACAGCGATTCCTCGACCTTGCTCTCGCAGTTGAGTAAGTAGTAACCATCTTCCGCCCGGCCGCAAGGCCGGGCATTTCCAGGAATATAAACATGCATGCATTTATCCGTACAGTGAATGCGATTTCACAAGTGGTGGGTATCATTGCGGCCGGAATGATCGTCGTGGCGGTCGCTATAACGTGTCAGATGATATTTATTCGCTATTTTTTGAATGGATCAACGGTTTGGCAAACAGAAGCAGTTATTTATCTGATGATTGCAGCGACTCTGTTAGGACTGCCATATGTACAAAAGCTCAGAGGGCATGTAAACGTCGATCTTGTCCCAATGTTACTGCCGCCTGCACCACGAAAGTTATTGTTGATTGCCAGTTATGTAGCGGCGATTGCTATTCTCACGGTAATGGCATTCTACGGCGCTGATTTAGTCCATATTTCATATTCGAGGGGTTGGGTGTCTGAGACAGTGTGGGGACCACCGCTTTGGATCCCTTATCTGGCAATGCCACTAGGATTTGGCTTGTTTGCCCTTCAACTCCTAGCAGATTTTTTTGAGACGCTTCTAACGCCTGCCGAAGAAATTATCATTGAAGGGGGTGGCCACTAATGGATCCATTACTACTTGGCGCCATCGTTGCCGCCGTCACCATTTTTATTCTGTTTTCGGGCATCTCTGTAGCCAACGGTCTACTCGTTGTATCCGCTTTATTCTTAATAATTTTTGACGGATTTCGTTCGCTTGAACTGATTCCTGAGGTGCTCTTCGGGAAACTCGACAACTTCGCACTCTTGTCCATCCCGATGTTTATTTTGATGGGAGCAGCGATCGCATCGACACGCGCGGGCGCCGACTTATATGAAGCGCTTGATCGCTGGTTGACTCGAATTCCAGGTGGTCTTGTTGTTTCCAATTTGGGTGCGTGCGCTTTGTTTGCAGCGATGTCTGGCTCGTCACCGGCCACTTGCGCTGCGATTGGTAAGATGGGTATCCCTGAAATGCGTAAGCGCAATTTCCCTGATGGCGTTGCAGCAGGATCAATTGCTGCCGGCGGGACATTGGGGATTTTGATTCCTCCATCGATCACGATGATCGTTTACGGGATCGCAACTGAGACATCGATTGGTCGTTTGTTTTTAGCGGGTGTTCTGCCTGGGCTGATGCTCGTTGGCCTATTCATGGCGTGGTCAATCTACGCGACTTGGCGTGAAGGCGGTGTGGATGCGTTAGCAGGGCGCACGTTTACTTGGAAAGAAAAGTTCGAGGTTCTACCACGTGTTGTGCCTTTCCTTCTTGTGATCCTTGGCGTTTTGTATGCCCTGTATGGCGGCGTGGCTACACCATCTGAGACCGCTGCCGTTGGCGCCTTACTATGCCTTGGCTTAGCAATCATCATTTATAAAATGACTGATATGTCCCAAGTGTGGGTGATGCTTAGGGATGCAACAAAAGAGTCAGTAATGATCTTGTTCATTATTGGAGCGGCGGGTGTGTTTTCATACATGCTGTCGAGTCTCTTCATCACTCAGGCGATCGCTGAATGGATCGGTACGCTCGAGGTGAATCGTTGGGTATTAATGCTCTACGTGAACCTATTCCTTCTTGTCGCTGGATTTTTCTTACCTCCAGTGGCTGTCATCTTGATGGCGGCTCCAATTTTAATGCCGATTATTCTGGGTGCTGGATTCGATCCATACTGGTTCGCCGTTGTATTGACGATCAACATGGAAATTGGGCTGATTTCTCCCCCAGTTGGTCTAAACCTGTATGTGATTAACGGCATCGCACCTGAGATCCCATTGAAAACCATTCTCAAAGGTTCGCTGCCATACGTCGCTTGTATGGTGGTCGCGATCATTATCCTGTGCTTGTTCCCAGGAATTGCAACATGGTTACCTGATGTTCTGATGGGATCAGCAGTCTCATGAGTCGCAGTTACAGAATCGGTCAAATTGTTCCAAGCTCCAACGTGACGATGGAGACAGAGATTCCCGCCGTCTTTAGGACACGGGAACAGCACTATGATGATCGATTTACGTTTCATTCGAGCCGCATGCGAATGAAACAAGTGACCAAAGAAGAACTTGCGGCAATGGACCGTGATAGCGATCGTTGCGCACTTGAGTTGTCTGATGCTGCAGTGGATGTCATGGGCTATGCCTGCTTGGTAGCGATTATGTCGATGGGCCTTGGCTATCACCGTGAGAGTCAAGCGAGGCTCCATCAAGTGACTGTAGATAACGGGCATCCATCTCCGGTGGTCAGTTCAGCAGGTGCTTTGGTCGACGGTTTATCGGTTCTCAAAGCAAAAAAAATTGCCTTGATTACGCCATACAGAAAGCCGCTAACCGAACTTGTGTGCCAGTACCTTGAATCTGAAGGGTTTGAGGTGATGGATGCAATTAGCTTAGAGATTCCAGACAATTTAGAAGTTGCTCGACAAGACCCCAAAGCTCCAATTGATCTCGTTGATCGGTTGGCTCTTGCGAATGTCGATACGTTGGTTGCCTCAGCATGTGTTCAGATGCCTTCACTGCCGGCAGTTTCCGGGATACAAGCCAAGACAGGGATTCCAACATTGTCAGCATCGGTTGCGACAAGCTTCCGCATGATGAAGGAACTCGGGCTCGACACGCGTATTCCCGGATACGGCGCCTTGTTTGAGTAGGAGGGCACTATGCCAACAGGGATAAAAGAGTGGATTCAACAAGTGACTGATCGGGCACTTGAGATTCTCGACTTAAAATCAGATGGAGTCCCTCTGGATGATTTGATAGCCCAATGCCATGCTGTGCTATCGCGAAAAGGCGAGGCAACGGGTCTCGCGCTTGCAGGGTCGGTAGTCGCTTCATGGCACGCGCTCGATGAGTCCGAACATTTGGCATTCTTCCGCAGTCTGATTGAGGAATTTGGTCCTGATAGGGCGCGTCTGAATCAGGCAATCGCGGATTACCAATCGTCGAATGATGAATCCTTTGCGATGGCACTGCATCAAGCGGCGGAAGCAAAGCGACAAGAACTGTTTCGCCGAATGAATGCAGCCCCTAACGGGCTACAAACGTTGATACTCATGCGCGAAGCATTACGCAAATTGCTCCGTGATCACCCTGAGCTGAAACCAATAGATCAAGACCTGGTTCATCTATTCACGTCGTGGTTCAACAAGGGGTTTTTAAGACTCGA
>CAJXTO010000117.1 GCA_913061245.1 uncultured Oceanospirillales bacterium | reverse complement strand
CCCGCGACCCCCGGCGTGACAGGCCGGTATTCTAACCAACTGAACTACCGCTCCATGCGGATCGTTGCCAAATTTTTGGTGGGTGGAGAGGGGCTCGAACCCCCGACCCTCGCCTTGTAAGGGCGATGCTCTTCCAACTGAGCTATCCACCCGCGAGCAACGATGGGGGCGCATAATACTGTCTCTGAAAATTGTGTCAATAGATTTTCTTGCTTCTATGCGGCGCACCTCTACAATACGTGCCTCCATTCACTACAGTTGATGACGAATTGTTATGCGCTTATCGGATCTAAATATTGATGACTATCAGGTGGTTATTACCCCCACTGAGTTGAAAGCAGAACTCCCACTCCCTGAGTCCGCGAGGGATTTAGTCGCCAAATCACGCCAGACAGTCAAAGATATTTTGGATGGAAAAGACGATCGCTTATTCGCTGTCGTTGGACCTTGCTCAATTCATGATACGGAACTTGCACTTGAATATGGCAAGCGTCTGAAAGCACTGGCGGACCAGGTGGGTGAGCATATCTTCATCATCATGCGTGTGTATTTCGAGAAGCCACGCACGACAGTTGGCTGGAAGGGCCTCATCAACGATCCGCACTTGAACGGAAGTTTTGACATCGAAACAGGTTTGCGTAAAGCACGTAAGCTCTTGATTGAATTATCAGAACTTGGGCTTCCGCTTGCGACTGAGGCACTTGATCCCATCTCTCCACAGTACTTGCAAGACACGATCACATGGACTGCGATTGGTGCTCGAACAACTGAATCACAGACACACCGAGAAATGAGCTCAGGCCTCTCCTCGCCCGTCGGATTCAAAAATGGAACTGACGGATCGCTCGATGTTGCAGTTAATGCAATGAAGTCAGTTGTCAGTGGTCATGCGTTCTTGGGCATTAACCCACAGGGCCAAGTCGCGATCACCAAGACCAAAGGCAATCAATACGGCCATGTTGTGCTCCGCGGTGGTGGTGGTAAGCCAAACTACGATTCTGTGAGCATCGCTCTGTGCGAACAAGCATTAGAAAAAGCAAAGCTGCCAGCGAATATTGTTGTCGACTGCTCGCACGCAAACTCGAACAAAGATCATAACGTCCAACCTCTCGTGCTTGACGATATCGCGCATCAAATCAAAGACGGTAATCGCTCGATTTGCGGCGTGATGATCGAATCGAACATTAATGAGGGTAATCAGGGTATTCCTGATGACCTGTCACAGCTTAAGTACGGTGTCTCTGTCACTGATGCCTGCATCAGTTGGGAATCGACAGAAAAATCTCTAAAGAAAATGGCTGACACCTTGTCAGGCCACCTTAAGGGTCGCCGCGCCTAACTAGAGGGCCGGGTTCGCACCCGGCATCAAAAATTCGACATCCGAGGTATGTGCCGCTTGCATCATATGCAGCGCGGTCTGCCTCACTGGCTTCCCGCCGAAAATCACATCATACAACGCACTTAAAATCGGCATCGCGACACCGTCAGTATTGCAATGTTCATAGACTAGCCGGAGCGTATTCACACCTTCAGCCACCTGACCGAGTTCTGCCTCAGCGGATTCGAGAGATTGACCTTCTGCCAACGCTCGACCGACACGGAAGTTTCTAGATAAGGGTGAGACACTTGTCACGTATAAATCACCAACCCCAGCAAGCCCCAAAAAGCTGAGTGGGTTCCCTCCCATGTGCGATGACAATCGTGACATCTCAGCAAGGGCACGCGTGATCAAGAGCGCCTTTGTGTTTTGTCCGACGCCCAGGCCGTCAGCCAGACCAGCAGCAATGGCATAGATATTTTTAAGCGCCCCACCAAGTTCGACGCTAATTAAGTCCTCAGAGCTATACAATCGGAAATATTTGGTCGCAAACGCATCTCGAGCCAATTGCCGTACTAGTGGAGACTGGCTCGCGACGACTGACGCTGTCAGATGACGCTTGGCTATCTCATGAGCTAGGTTCGGTCCCGATAAGACGCCAACAGGGTTGTCTGGCAAACGCTCACTAATCACTTGGCTCATTAACTTAAATCCATCAGACCGAATCCCCTTCGTTGTCGACAGAAGCGGCACGCCGGGCTTCAGCACACCTGCCAATTCCTGACAAATTGCGTCCATCGATCGTGATGGAACAGATAAAAGAACAAGATCTGCTCCTGAAACGACCGAGGCGAGCTCACTTGATGCATGGATTGACGCATGTAATTCAAGGTCCGGGTGATATTGCGGGTTACGATGGAACGCATTGATTGCATGAACCATTTCATCACGTCGTGCATAAATACGCACATCGCATTCATTGTGAGCAGCGATATCTGCGAGAACGGTACCGAAGCTTCCTGCACCGATAATGGCTACTTGCATGCTAAATCCTTAAGAGCTACAGCTTAAATGATACGCTGAATTCTGATCAGGCGGTGAACCACCCAACTCTGACGCAATTTCACAGTGTTGCCCAACACCGCGATGGATTGCAGTTCGTAACAACTGAACCGGAGAGTAATCTCCTGACTCAGCTCTCTCAATCACCTCATCCAACAACCAATGACTCAACATCCAGGCTGGTGCCTGTGCGCGCGCCGTTTCAATGAGTGATGCTTCGGCCATCGCAGACCATCTCTCTCTGTGCGCCCTAATCCCTGTCTGAGCCTCGGGTGGTATCGAAAGACCTTCAAAAGAATCATCAAGCATGCTGGCGAAGAGTTCGGGATAAAACATGTGATTTCCTGACCACAACGTCTTGAGGTCATCCACAAGATCCGGCAGATC
This sequence comes from uncultured Oceanospirillales bacterium, assembly GCA_913061245.1. Classification (GTDB taxonomy): domain Bacteria; phylum Pseudomonadota; class Gammaproteobacteria; order Pseudomonadales; family Litorivicinaceae; genus HIMB30. The sequence goes on along the minus strand of CAJXTO010000117.1, from coordinate 2,265 downwards.
TTCATGCTCAGGATCAATAGCCAATCGACTAGCCATTTCTAGCCGATAGTGATGGCGGTACTTTTCTGGGAATGAATTCAAGAGTGAGCGAAGGGTCTCTACTGGCACAAACGGTGTCAATGTTTCAGCCAAGCACCCTAAATTCCAATGCATCACGCGTGGCTGTTGTCCGTAAGCATATCGCCCGGTATGGTCTGTGTGGTTGATTACATAATCATCACGGTAAGCCATCAGGAAACCGTAGGGGCCATAATCCAATGTCTCGCCTGATAACGCTGTGTTATCGGTGTTCATGACTCCATGCACAAAGCCAACCGCCATCCATTGCGCGACTAGCTTGGCAGATCGATCGATATAGCGTGCAAACACTTCTTCAATCCGATCAGGCACGCCTTCCAAATCGCTGTCTAGCTGACGAATCGCGAATTCAATGAGTTCGCCAAGCGCCTGATGTGAGTTCTGGTGATAGAAATGCTCTAAATGACCAATCCGCAAATGACTCTTAGCAAGACGCATCAATGTTGCGCCACGTTCGAGTGTTTCCCGTTGTACGGGCGTATCTGAAGCAACCAAGGTTAAAGCACGTGTTGTCGAAATCCCAAGCGCATGCATGTACTCAGAACCTAAGTATTCTCGAATTGCGCTACGCAAGACCGAGCGCCCATCTCCAAACCGGGAAAATGGGGTCTTTCCAGCACCCTTGAGATGCCATTCAAAACCACCAAACTCCCCGAGATAAAGGCCTCTGCCATCGCCGAGCTGCCCTGCCCACTGTCCGAACTGATGACCGCTATAGACCTGAGCAATGGGACGCCAACCCTCAAGAACTGAACCACCTGAAAACGCATCAAGCACCTGAGGGTCTTCAGCATCTAACGGCAGGGTTATTTCTTTGAGTAACGATTCGTTGATATCAACCCAACGCGGGTTGATCAGAGCAGATGGCGACACCTTCGCGTAGAAGATGTCTTCATCAAGCGTTGTAAAAGGAGAAATCCAATTGAGCGATTGTCTCGCCATTTTATCCTTCTAAAAGAGACTCTGGGGCCTGTTCACATGGCAGTTTGCGACCAATGAACTCTTCAATCTCGGGAAGTAAAAAAGAGTCATCTTCACAAGCAAAACTGATCGAAGTACCTTCTGTACCAGCGCGGCCAGTCCGACCAATCCTATGTACATAATCCTCAGCATCTTCAGGCAAGGTGTAATTGATCACATGTCCAACACCGTCGATGTGAATACCTCGCCCAGCGACATCTGTCGCAACCAGAATCCGAGTTTTCCCTTCCTTGAATCGATCAAGCGTTTGAATACGCTTACGCTGCGGTACTTCACCGCTTAAAAGCGCAGCATCAATTCCATCCTTGCTGAGCCGATCAACTAACTCTCGACACAGGTCGCGACGATTGGCAAACACCATCACTTTGTGAAGATCGCGAGTATTGATCACATTTTTTAGCAATTGGTACTTCGTGTCTGCGGTTGTGATGTACACAATCTGCTCTACTGTTTCAGTGGTGACATGCTCTGGCTCAATCTCAATACGAGTCGGCTCAAAGGTCCAGCGCTCGGAGAGCTCAACGATTTGGGGTGTAAAGGTTGCTGAAAATAGAAGCGTTTGGCGCAGTTCTTTACGTGGACACGCTCGAACAATTCGACGCACGTCGGGCATAAAGCCCATATCCAACATGCGATCAGCTTCATCAAGCACCAACACTTCAATCTTTCTCAGATTGATTTCGTTTTGACCAAGAAAGTCAATCAATCGGCCAGGCGTCGCAACCATGATGTCACATGGCGCTTGTCGAAGATCATCACGCTGTTTTTGATAGTCCATTCCGCCAACGATCGAGACCACAGACAGACGCGTGTATTTACATAAATTTTCGGCATCCTTCGCGATCTGCACAACAAGCTCTCGCGTCGGCGCTAGAATCAGTGCACGAGGCGTACCCGTGCGACGCTTGCCCTCGATTGGCTCACGCAGGAACGTGTCGATAGTCGAAATCAGAAAAGCCGCAGTTTTTCCAGTACCTGTCTGCGCCTTGGCGACAATATCCTCACCGTCTAGAACGATAGGTAAAGATTCACTTTGGATTGGACTTGCATACCTAAATCCAAGATCAGCGATCGCATGCATCAAGGCTTTCGGTAGCCCTAGGTCGTGAAATCGTGTCTTGCCCTCTTCTGGCTCAACAACAAAGGATTCCACATCCCAGGAAGTATTCGTGTCAGTCATGATCCCTCGCAACTTGTTATCGAAAC
>CAJXTO010000116.1 GCA_913061245.1 uncultured Oceanospirillales bacterium | reverse complement strand
CTGGGATCATCAGGGAGGTAATTAGAAGATCGACTTAAAGTCGTCGACATTCGAGCTATCATAAGTAAATGGATCAGACATTGCTGCTGAACCAGTGCTATCTAATGTCGCTGAACCCATACGACCCATGGGAACTGAGGCACCTGCTTCGGTAGATGCACCATTATGGATATTGTAGGCAAGCATAGTAGCTGCATAACCTAAATCGATTGGGTTCCATATAGCAAAGCTTTTAGTTGCACCTGACGCCACACAACCTGCCATTTCTGACGGCAGACCTAAACCGGTAACGTTGATTTCACCAATCTTACCAGCATCTGTAACGGCCTGACACGAAGCAAGGATGCCAACTGTGGTGGGTGCAATAATCGCCTTCAAATCAGGATATGTTGCCATTAGGCCCTGCGCTTCGCGGTAGGATTTGTCTGACAAATCATCTCCATAGACAGTCGCAACAAGATTTACACCATCATAGTTTGGCAACACCTCTTTAGCAGCCTCAATCCAAGCATTCTGGTTGGTTGCAGTTGCTGTTGCCGATAGAATTGCAACATCACCACCGCCAGGCATGTGATCTGCAGCAAGTTTGATGATTGTATTTCCGATCAAAGGAGTTGACGAAGGATTCAAATGCATTTGACGACCTTCTTGAGCAACGCCTGAGTCCCAAGAAACCACTGTGATCCCGCGGCTCATCGCTTTCTTAAGAGATGGAACCAATGCATCTGGATCATTGGCTGAAATAGCGATGGCATCTACGCCTTGAGCGATTAGTGAGTTGATAACTTCAATCTGGCCTTCTGCAGTAGTATCGGTTGGTCCGGTGTAAATAATTTCCACACCGCCAAGTTCACCTGCGGCTTCCTCTGCACCTTTTGCAGCAGCTTCGAAGAAGCCAATACCCAGAGCTTTGACAACGACAGCAATTCGCATGTCTTCAGCGATTGCCGTGGTTCCCATCATACTGGCCGCCAAGCTTAGACCAGCAACGAGTTTAGTAAAATTGCGACGTATCATGGTTTTCCTCCCCTTGAGTCACATTTATGTTTATACGAGGCCTGTTAAGAGGCCGCCTCCTCCTCAATTTGATCTGCCCGCGATTGAGCAATGATCAAGTTTACGTCAGCAGCTTCAAGCATCGAGGCCGCTTTATCCGATACCTTCTCATCTGTGATGACGGAGGTAATCCGTGCAAGTGGGCAAAGTACCAAACTTGAACGATTTTCGAATTTTGAACTATCCACCAAAACTATTAATTCTTCAGCCTGTCCTATCAATTTTTGTTCGGCCTGAATAAGCAACGGATCCGCTTCCATTAGACCGAGCGGTCCAACACCTTGTGCACCCATGAACATACGTTTTGCGTAGAAGTTCCTCGTCACGTCGTTGTCAAATGGCGATAGAATGATGTTTTGCTCTCGGTAAATTGTACCCCCAGAAAGCATCATTGTATTTTTTGAATTCTTCAGTAGATGCTCTGCGATTGGGAAAGAGTTGGTGAACACCTGGAGACGGCGCGAGGCTAAAGGATGGACCATTTGGAAAGTGGTAGTGCCACCGTTTATGATTATCGGATCACCATCAGCGCACAAATCAACTGCTTTGCGGGCGATCGCCTGCTTTTCTTTAATCCGGATCGTTTCATTCACAATAAATGGACGTCCTGCAAGACCCACAAATTGTGGTGGGGTTATAGCTTCAGCACCACCGCGAACGCGGCGAAGCTTTTTCTTGGAATCTAATGTCGCAATGTCTCGTCGAATGGTTGCTTCAGACGCTCCAGTAAGACTACACAGATCCACAACGCCCACTACCGGCCGGTCCTGTACGGCGGACAGTATTACCCTGTGTCTCTCTCTTTCGTGCATCATTTTCTCCCTGGTGAAACCAGAGTTAGGCAGATTCTATCACCTGTCAATCAATTTTAATAACTAATGATCATATAGGTTAATATTTTGATTACTTATGATCATTACTGATTGACAATTTGACACATGCTACGCATTTTCGAATTACCGCTTAGCATCTGAGTTGCAGGTCATCTGGGAGGAATTCAACTTGAACAATACAAATACTCAATTTCTCGAAAATCGATGGGATGAAAAACAAGTCATTGGCATGAGCGAACCAGAGAAGTTGCTTTATCGTTCCAACATCCTTGGATCGGATAAGCGTGTAACAAATTATGGCGGCGGTAACACTTCAGCTAAGGTAATGGAGAAAGACCCCCTGACCGGAGAAATCACTGAGGTGCTTTGGGTTAAGGGTTCTGGTGGAGACATCGGCTCAATGAAGCTGGATGGATTTTCTACTTTATACATGGACAAGCTTCATAAACTAAAATCACTCTATCGCGGCGTTGAATATGAAGATGAAATGGTAGCTTACCTTCCACACTGTACGTTCGCGCTAAACCCACGCGCGGCATCAATTGATACTCCCTTGCATGCATATGTTCCACGCAAACACGTTGATCACGTTCACGCGGACGCAATTATTGCGATAGCTGCTTCGAAAAATTCAAAAGTACTCACTCAAGAAATTTTTGGCGATAAAATTGGTTGGCTTCCTTGGAAAAGACCCGGCTATGAGCTTGGTCTTTGGTTGGAAAAATTTTGCTTAGAGAACCCCGATTCAGACGGGGTTGTTCTCGAAAGTCACGGATTGTTTACCTGGGGCGACACGGCAAAAACATGCTATGATAAGACCATTGAGGTGATAAACACGGCAACAGCCTGGCTCGCTAAAAAAACAGCTGACACTTCTGTTTTTGGCGGGATCAAGCACACCAGCCTCCCAGAAGTTAAGCGACAGGCAATAGCTGCACGCCTCATGCCGGCAATCCGGGGCTTCGTTTCTGAAAACCATAACATGACAGGCCATTTTATTGACAATGAAACAGTTCTAGAATTTGTGAACTCAACGAATTTAAAGCCGCTTGCTGCCCTCGGAACTTCATGTCCAGATCACTTTCTTCGGACGAAGATACGTCCACTCGTAGTAAACTTTAATCCTGAAGCTGGGAACATCGACGAAGTGCTTGATAACCTTCCAGGGCAAATTGCAGCTTATCGCGATGATTACACCGCCTATTACAATCGCTGTAAAAATGAAAATAGCCCGGGCCTCCGTGACCCAAATGCTGTCGTGTATCTAATCCCAGGGGTAGGCATGATTACCTTCGCTAAAGACAAAGCGACCGCACGGATCTCTGGCGAATTTTACGTCAATGCGATCAACGTTATGCGTGGCGCATCGTCAATTAGCGAGTATGTTGGGCTGCCGGAACAAGAAGCGTTTGACATCGAATATTGGCTTCTGGAAGAAGCAAAACTGCAACGTATGCCAAAACCTAAGTCTCTTGCTGGTCGCATTGCTCTAGTCACCGGCGGTGCGGGTGGAATTGGCTCCGCAACGGCAGAACGCTACTTGTCAGAAGGCGCGTGCGTTATGCTTGCAGACATCAATGAAAATGCTCTTGCCATAACGTCAGACAAGCTGAGACAGCGCTTCGGTGAAGATGCCGTCCGCACTGTAAATATGAACGTTACCGACGAAAATGCTGTAGAAGCGGCATTTGCAGAAACTGCAGTCGAGTTTGGCGGCGTGGATATTCTCGTGTCCAACGCGGGCATCGCATCCTCCGCACCTATAGAAGATACATCGCTTGAGCTTTGGAATAGAAACATGGATATTCTTAGCACAGGTTATTTTCTTGTGAGCCGCGAAGCATTCAAGATTTTTCGAAGACAAAACATGGGTGGCTCGGTTGTCTTTGTGGGTTCAAAAAACGGGCTGGCGGCTAGCCCGAACGCATCCGCTTACTGCACTGCAAAAGCCTCAGAGATCCACCTCGCGCGCTGTTTAGCTCTAGAAGGCGCAGAGGCAGGGATCCGTGTCAACGTCGTCAACCCCGACGCTGTCCTGCGAGGCTCAAAAATCTGGGAAGGCGAATGGTTGGAGCAGCGCGCTGACACATACGGCACCGACAAAGAAGGACTTGAAGAGATGTATCGTCAACGTTCAATGTTGAAGCGTTCAGTACTACCAGAAGATATAGCCGAAGCATGCTATTTTTTTGCTGCTGACACCTCTGCGAAATCCACTGGAAACATTATCAATGTTGACGCAGGCAACGTTCAAGCGTTTACACGCTGATCAATAACGGGGGAAGCAACAATGAGTCATTATCAAAGCGCTAAACAACAATTCGCAGATTGGGGCGTCGATACCGAAGTTGCAATCAATCAATTGAAAGCAATTCCAATCTCTATGCACTGCTGGCAAGGCGATGACGTTGTTGGGTTCGAAAAACAAACCGGGATTTCAGGCGGCGGTATACAGGCAACCGGCAATCATCCCGGTCGCGCCCGCAACCCCGATGAATTACGCGCTGACCTTGAATTTTCGTATTCGATGATCCCTGGATCACATCGATTGAACCTGCATGCTATGTACATGGATACAGATGAAACACCGGATCGAGATGAAATTGAATATAAGCACTTTGCCTCTTGGGTTGATTGGTCCAAATCACAGGGGGTTGGACTTGATTTCAACCCAACTTTCTTTGCCCACGCAAAGGCCGACGACAACCTAACGCTCAGTCACCCAGACAAAGGCATCCGTGATTTTTGGATCGAGCACGGCAAGCGAACACGTGAGATCGCAGCAAAGATGGGCGAAGAATTAGGGTCGGCTTGCATAAATAACATCTGGGTTCCTGATGGATACAAAGACTATCCTATCGACCGCATAAGCCCCCGTAAGCGCCTAGAGGCTTCACTTGACGAGATGCTAATTGATAAGCTGGATAAATCTAAAATGCTGGATGCGGTCGAATGTAAGCTTTTCGGTATTGGCGTAGAGGCGATGACGGTTGGCAGCCACGAGTTCTACATGGGTTATGCGATCCGTAAAGGTACGGTCCTATGCCTAGACATGGGTCACTTCCATCCAACGGAAAATATTGCCGACAAAGTCAGTTCTGTTGCTCTTTCCGTTGACGAACTTCTGCTGCATGTATCGCGTCCGATGAGATGGGACAGTGATCATGTAATTCTGCAAAGTGACGACATTTTGATGATGGCTCAGGAACTGGTGTCATCTAATCT
>CAJXTO010000115.1 GCA_913061245.1 uncultured Oceanospirillales bacterium | reverse complement strand
GACCAAGAGTCCCTGCGATAAAACCGGCCTGAACTGCACCGGTGAGAAGTCCAATATCGGACGCCTCTAGATTCCAGTGTTCAATGAGCGCAGATGAGACGCCATTCACGCTAAACCATAGAGTGCATCCAAGGAATTGAGCGAATGCGATTCCAAAAACTTGAGTCAAGTTGGTTCCCTATTCATGATCAGACCAATCGTGCCACACTCTCTTTGACTCGGCGTAGCGGTATCGAAGACTCAATGGACGCAACCCCTTCGATTTTTGTCAACTTGCGGGTCAAAAACCGCTCAAATTCATGCAAATCCGACACTGCGACCCGCAACAAATAATCAAACCCCCCAGTCATCAACCAACAGTCGACCACCTCTTGATATCGAGCCACCGCCTCTTCGAACGTAACGAGCCTGTCATCGATTTGTTTATCCAGGCGAACTGACACAAAAATGCTGAATCCAAAGCCAAGCTTTTCCTCATCAATTAATGCCGTATACCCACGGATATATCCATCCGTTTCAAGTTTCTTAACGCGACGCGCGCACGGAGTCGGGGAAAGACCTACCTCATCAGCTAACTCAAGCTGAGACAATCGACCATCTCTCTGGAGCGCCTTCAGAATTTTCCCATCGATACCATCAAGCATAGCTAATATCTCTTTTATTATTTCTAAGTTTAGATTTAATCACTAATACAATCCGAATTACATTGTTGATTCGCTGAAAAAAACTAATTTAGTGATTTTATAATGCGTGGTACCTAATGAGGAGACCATAAATGAATCAACCCATCGATCAATGGATATCTGACCACATCGACGACGATATGCGCCAAGAATGGATTGATGCGCTAAGATCTCTGGTTCGAGAAGAAGGCAAACAACAAGCGAAACAGCTCCTCGACGCACTCGATGATGAAGCACGCGTTCTTGGTATCAACCAAACCAAGGCACCCTATTCGGCCTATCGAAATACGATTTCCTTAGCAGAACAGCCGGCGTATCCAGGTGACCTCGAGATCGAAGAACGCCTGACCTCGATCATGCGTTGGAACGCACTCGCCATGGTCGTTCGTGCGAACAAGGCCTACGGAGAACTTGGTGGACACATTGCATCCTATGCGTCATGCGCCGAGATCTTCGAGCTTGGATTTAATCATTTCTTCAGAGCGCGGACAGAGTCCTTTGACGGTGATTTAGTCTATTTTCAACCGCATTCTGCTCCTGGTGTCTATGCCAGAGCCTTTTTAGAGGGTCGACTCTCTGAAGACGATCTTAAAAATTATCGTCAAGAAGTACCCGGCGATGGGCTGTGCTCCTATCCTCATCCATGGCTGATGAAAGATTTCTGGCAGGTACCCACAGGCTCAATGGGCATCGGGCCTATCTCAGCGATTTATCAAGCGCGTTTTATGCGCTATCTCGAACATCGCCAGCTGACCGAAAGCCAAGATCGCCACGTCTGGGGAGTGTTTGGTGATGGCGAGATGGATGAGCCCGAATCCCTTGCGGCCTTAACTTTGGCTGCACGCGAGAATCTCGACAACCTCACATTCATTGTGAATTGCAACTTACAACGACTCGACGGTCCTGTTCGCGGTAATGGTCAAATTATCCAAGAGCTCGAATCCTTGTTCATTGGCGCCGGCTGGAACGTCATCAAAGTACTGTGGGGGTCCGAGTGGGACACGCTCTTTTCGTTAGACCATGAACATGTCCTACTGAAGCGATTTTCTGAAACTCCTGACGGGGAGTATCAGAATTTAGGATCAAAAGATGGTGACTACAACCGCCATAAATTCTTCGAAAAGGATCCAAAAACCGCAGCACTCGTGAAGCACATGAGTGACGCTGAAATCAACGCCCTCAAACGAGGTGGCCACGATTTCAAAAAGCTCTTTGCTGCCTTTGCCGCCGCTAAAGCTCACCGAGGACAACCGACGGTAATCCTTGCGAAAACAAAAAAAGGCTATGGCATGGGTGGAGCTGGCGAATCAAAAATGACAGCACATCAGGCGAAAAAGCTCGATATTGAGAATTTGCTGGCATTCCGCGACCGTTTCCAATTACCGCTCACTGATGCGCAAGTTGAGCGGCTCGAATTTGTAAAGCCGCCACAAGACTCGAAAGAAATTCAATATCTACTCAAGCGTCGTGGTGAGCTAGGTGGTTTCCTGCCAAAGCGCTTTTCAAGTACTACGAATCAACTGCCAATTCGCCCAGCGTTCAGTACATATGCAAAATCAGCTCTCGAAGCCGATGGCAAAGAAATGTCAACGACGATGGCATTGGTCCGCATCATCAGCGGTTTATTAAGAGATAAACAATTTGGTAAGCACATCGTTCCAATTGTTGCAGATGAAGCTCGAACCTTCGGCATGCAAACCCTATTCCATCAGATTGGCATCTATTCGCCACATGGTCAGACCTATGAGCCGGAAGATGCGGGCTCTTTGGTTTCTTATAAAGAAGCGAAAGACGGCCAATTACTCGAAGAAGGTATCTCCGAAGCTGGAGCAATTAGCTCTTGGACGGCAGCAGCGACTGCCTACTCAGCACACAACATCGAACTCCTGCCGATGTACATTTACTACTCCATGTTCGGCTTTCAACGCATTGGCGATTTAATCTGGGCGGCTGCAGATCAACGGGCCCGTGGATTTTTATTCGGTGCCACAGCCGGCAGAACCACACTTTCCGGTGAAGGGCTTCAGCATCAAGATGGATCAAGTCATTTAATCGCAGCAACGATTCCGAATTGTCGTGCCTACGATCCATGTTTTGCATATGAATTGGCCGTTATTGTGGAGTTCGGGATTCACCGGATGTACGACAAGAAACACGATGAGTTTTTCTACATTACATTAATGAATGAAAACTACCCTCATCCGTCTCGTCCAAATGGAATTGATGAGGACATTATTCGTGGAATGTATCTCTATCACTCAGCCGGACCCTCAGAAGCGCCTTGTGTGCGTCTTCTCGGTTCAGGCACGATCTTGAAGCAAGTTATTGAAGCTGCCCATTTACTTACTGAGAACTTCGACGTGCGATGCGAGATTTTTTCAGTCACGTCTTTCAGCGAATTGGCGCGTGACGCGCAATCAGCACAACGCGATCGGCGACTCACCGGGTCTTCTGAGACGTCTCACGTTGAGAAACTTCTCGAAGGTATCGATCCAATTGTCTGCGCAACAGATTATGTCCGTGCTGTTCCTGCTCAAATCAGTCCCTACATTACAGCCCCATTTCATGTATTAGGGACCGATGGATTTGGGCGATCAGCCAATCGCCAAGCATTGCGTGCATTTTTTGAAGTCAACGCTACACATATTGCTTTTACCGCGATCACTTCTTTAGTCGATACAGGTCAACTTCCAAATAAAGCGCGACAGCGCGCGGAAGAGTTATTTGAGATAAAACACTCTGTATCGCAACCAGCTCCCTGGAACCAATAGTCCTGAAAGGAGGCTAGAAAGCTGCGCTAGCCACAAGCTGGCGCGGCTTTTTAATTGACTACTGACACACTCTTTGATTTACTGAATTCTGAATTCAGAACACAAAAATAAGACGTATGCAGATCCAAAGAACTGACCTTGTTGATCAGGTATATGAACTCATTAGACAACGAATCCTCTCAGGTGAACTTGGACCTGAAGCCCCATTGCGCCAAGAAGAATTAGCTGACCAATTAGGTGTCAGCCGACAGCCCATCAGTCATGCACTGGTTCTTCTTGAACGCGAAGGTCTGATCTCTGATTACGGTCGAAAAGGAAAAATGGTTGCCCCCATTAATCCGACACAACTTCGTGATCTTTATGAAGTCCGAGGAGCCATCGACGGGCTTGCTGCCTATCTATGCGCCATTCATCGAGACGCAAAAACCGAACGCGAGCTCATGCAATTAATCAAACAAGGCGAGGATGCCCAACAAACTGAATCGATCCAGGCGCTTGCGATTGCTGACATCGCGTTCCACCGCGCATTGTATGAGCGGTCAGGGAATCCCGAAATTACATCCTTTGCCGATCGATCTTGGAATCACATGGTTCGTTCAATGCATCAGGTGCTTGAAAGTTCAAGCATTCGACCCGGCATATGGGATGAACATCGTGCGATCGCAGAAGCGATTATCACAGGAGAGGCAGATCTCGCCCGTGAAAGAGCAACTGCGCACGCACAATCAGCTGGTCAAATAACCTATCAACGTTTGACCGAACAATAACCAATAAAAAGGAGCAATCCATGAAGCTGACCGCACAACAACTCGAACAATTTGACCGTGAGGGATACTTATTTCTTCCGAACCTCTTCTCACCTGAAGAAGCAGCCTTTCTTAAAAATGAAGCGGAAGCGATTTATCAGATGGACCGCAAAGAGGTATGGCGAGAGAAAAGTGGTGTCGCACGAACAGCATTTGCCGCGCACACCTATAATGAAGGATTCCGTCGACTTGGGGCCCACCCACGCCTCATTGAGCCAGTTGAACAATTACTCGACGGCAAAGTGTATATGCATCAATACAAGGTCAATGCGAAGGCTCCCTTCGATGGCGCAGTGTGGCAATGGCATCAGGACTATGGCACCTGGAAGCGCGATGACGAAATGCCAGAACCTCGCGCAATGAATATCAGTGTCTTTCTTGATGACGTGACGGCCGCTAATGGCCCCCTCCTATTCATTCCTGGAAGCCACAAGCAAGGCGTTGTCAAAGCAGGGCATGATCTCGAAACAACGAGCTATCCGTTATGGACGCTGGATCGGGAGACAGTCACTGAACTTGCGGAACAAGGAGGCTGTGTTGCACCGACCGGCCCTGCCGGCAGTGTGCTTCTCTTCTCCTCATTGCTCGTCCATGCGAGTCCACCGAATATCTCACCATTCGGTCGTACGATTGTGTATTTATCGCTATGTGAAACGAGTAACCATATTCGCGCGTTTAATCGAGAAGAATGGATCGCACACCGCGATTTCACTCCAATTGAAGCGCTCGAAGATGACTGCCTACAACAATTGCTCTCTGAACCAGCCTAAGGATTTTTCATGTATATCTTCGATGACCTCGTAAAGCGCGCCGAACGCCCTGTGCAAGTTGGACTCATAGGAGCCGGAAAATTCGG
>CAJXTO010000114.1 GCA_913061245.1 uncultured Oceanospirillales bacterium | reverse complement strand
GAACTACGGCTAACGGACTATGGAAGTTGATGCACTGCTCGGGGAGTATACACCCCCTAGATTTGAGCAACCGATTTGATCAGGACGATCAATGCTCAAACCGATGTGCAGTTGCACAGATTTGTGGGTTCTTCGGCATCGCGTACCGAAGAACATTAATTTCACCTGATGCAGAGGGGGTGATTTCATGGAAATGACGCGCGAACAGCAGATTGCTGCTATTGAGAAAGATTGGGCTGAAAATCCACGTTGGAAAGGTGTTGAACGCACTTATTCCGCTGAAGACGTGGTCCGTTTACGCGGAAGCATTCAGCCAGCAAATACACTTGCCGACCGTGGCGCTCGCAAACTGTGGGACCTTGTTAACGGCGATGCAAAGAAAGGCTATGTGAACTGCCTTGGCGCTTTGACAGCAGGTCAGGCGATGCAGCAAGTGAAAGCAGGTATCGAGGCTATTTATTTGTCAGGTTGGCAGGTCGCTGCTGACAACAACTCGAGCTTGTCAATGTACCCAGATCAGTCGTTGTACGCTGTGAACTCAGTTCCAACAGTTGTTCAACGCATCAACAATGCATTCCGTCGTGCGGATCAAATCCAGTGGAAAGCTGGTAAGAACCCAGGCGATGCAGACTACATCGATTATTTCGCTCCAGTCGTTGCCGATGCAGAAGCTGGTTTCGGCGGTGTATTGAACGCCTATGAACTGATGAAGTCGATGATCGAAGCTGGTGCTGCAGGCGTCCACTTTGAAGACCAGCTTGCTTCTGTGAAGAAGTGCGGTCACATGGGCGGTAAGGTTCTTGTTCCTACTCAAGAAGCGGTTCAAAAGTTGATCGCTGCGCGTTTGGCTGCTGACGTAGCTGGCACTCCAACTGTCGTATTGGCACGTACTGACGCGAACGCCGCTGACCTCCTAACATCAGATTGTGATCCATATGATCAGCCATTCTGTACTGGTGAGCGCACCGCTGAAGGTTTCTATCGCGTTAAAGCTGGTATCGACCAAGCGATTGCTCGTGGTCTTGCCTACGCTCCATACGCGGACATGTTGTGGTGTGAAACTGCGACTCCATGTCTGGAAGAAGCGAAGAAGTTCGCTGACGCGATCCACGCAAAATACCCAGATCAGTTGCTTGCGTATAACTGCTCACCTTCGTTTAACTGGAAGAAGAACTTGGATGACGCAACGATCGCTAAATTCCAGGCTGAACTTTCAGCGATGGGCTACAAGTATCAGTTCATTACCTTGGCTGGTATCCACAACATGTGGCACAACATGTTCGAACTCGCGCACAACTATGCGCGTGGCGAAGGCATGAAGCACTATGTTGAAATGGTTCAGGAGCCAGAATTTGCTGCTGCAGAGCGCGGATACACATTCGTTGCACACCAGCAGGAAGTTGGTACAGGTTACTTTGATGACGTCACAACCGTGATTCAAGGTGGCCAGTCAAGCGTGACTGCACTGACAGGTTCAACTGAAGAAGAACAGTTCTAATACTGTCCTTTGGAACCAAAAAGCCCGCTATGTTCTAGCGGGCTTTTTTATTTCCAAGCCAACTGAAAATCCATGGCTATAGTCTCTAAAATATCGATGAGAACTCAACATGCCATCCATTCGAAGCCAGCCAATTATTTGCTTAAAGACTTTTCAACCGATTGGTCATGAGCTGTTTCATAGCACACTACGTCAACATGCCTACAGATCTCATGAAACAATCCATATCCATGCTCTCAAAGATACGACTCAACTTATCTCAGAGCGTGCGTTCAATACGCCGATTTTCATCAATGTGAGTTCACGCCTGATTAGCGAATCAAACCGATTCTTCCAACAGGTCAATAACACACTCGAGCAACTCAAAAACGCTGATATAAGCGTGCATCTTGAGCTCACAGAAGAATCAGCAGCACCAAGCTTCGCGAAACGTGTAGAGCTCCTGAAGCCTCTGTGCGCCCAAATCGTCATGGATGATTTTGGCTCCCTCTCATCGAATCTTGATCGTTTGATGCAGCTCCAACCCCATGCGGTCAAAATCGATCGTTCACTTCTTCAGACGCTATCACCTGATCATCCGAATCAAGGCCTCTACCCGGTATTGCTTGATCTCTTCAACTCACTGAAGATTGAGATCATTGCCGAAGGCATCGAAAACGAGACTCAATATTTGTGGCTTAAAAATCATGGGGTTACCAAAGGGCAAGGCTACTATCTCGAGCCCCCTCGCGTTCAAGTCATTGTCTGACGCCTAGCCGCTAAGACTGTTTCAAACAAATCTTCTCGTCTGACAAGAAAATGAAGCCTGTGATGCACCCCCATCGCGCCCCATAGAAGAAGGCGATCACCCTCTTCTAACTGAAGCCCATCGCCCGGAAAAGGCACCAGGTCTCCATTCAGACGAATGAGTAGCAGACAAATCAGCGGCATACTCAGATGATCCAAGCCCGGATCAACCAACAGGTCGCCAAGTTTTGGAGCCATCGCAGTATGCAAAAATGGAAGAACCCCAGGCGCTTCATCGTGATCTATAGTGAGATCAAAGTGGGCTAACTCAGGTCTCTCGTCTCCTAAGCGAACATGAAGTTTTTCGATAATCCCATCGACCAACGCCTCAGGCATGATTTCGAGTTGGCCCAAAAACTGATGCAGTAATGGTGTTGTAATTCGTGCATACATCTCTTGCGCAATAATCCGACCCTCACGCAAGACAAAATTAAAATGACCTTGGCCGAATACAGGTTCACTGGTTGGTTTGTTTCTTCGGGCTACTGTGACTAATTTTGGATTTTCTGACTGAGCCGTTAGAAGAATCGATAAATTGTCACCGTCATCATTGGTCCCGGCAACGATACCAACGGCTTCAGAAATTCGCGCTTCACGAAGAGTTCGCGCTTCTGTTCCGACACCTTGAACCCAAGACCAATCACCTTCATTGCCTGGTGCTCTTGAACTCACAAGGCAAAATGGAATGTGTTCTCTCACAAACGCCTCAACCATGGTTTCAGCCATGCGGCCTGTCGCACAAATGATCCAGTGTCCTGACGTTGGGATATCAACCACTTCGATTTGATTCAGATCTGGATCGACTAATTCATGATAGAGCGCAAAGGCATTTGGCTTACGAATCAATTGCGTCACACTCCGGGCCGCAACTCGGAAAGGATCGATCACAACTTCAGTATCAAAACTTCTTAAATTACGCGTGTTCGCATCAGTTGCTGAGCGCGCATAGACAGGCACTCGAGGGGCTAGAATTCTCGTATTGGTTGCAACTGTCAGATTGACCTGGTCTTGATCCGTTAACGCAAGAACCCCACGGCATAATGCGCGCTGAACACCGGCATCAACAAGTGTTTGAGGCTCAGCAACATCACCAACCAAAATATCAAGCTCATAACTTAGGTCAGACAATCTCGCAGCATCTGCTCTCGTGGTATTTGAATCAATCATCACACACCGAATCCCTGATTGATCCAAAAAGCGGATCAACTGACTGCCTGCACCCCCATAACCGCAGACGATCCAATAGGGATACTTAACTCCATGAATTCGCGAGACTGCGTGTTGATAAGCACGTAAACGACGAAATGCGGGATCAGACAAGACAGCAAGCACTGAACCGATCGAGTAAAGCCAAGCAATCACTGTCGAATACATCACAAACAACATCCACAGCTTTTGGCTTGGCGTGAATGGATGGGGGATCTCTCCGAATCCGATCGTCGTTGCTGTGTAGCTCACCACATAAAAGGCATCGAGAAATGACAGGTGATACACAACACCGTCTGGTGTTACCCCAGGAATCAAAACAAGACCCAAGACGCTGATCGAATACGTGATAATCAGCGTAATTAGCGGTGTCCGAAGTTCGAGAAGCAACAACCACATCGCTGCTCCACGGATCCGTGAGCGGCCTCGAGTATTGGAATCCATTAGCGTTTTAATTGAATTGTCTCAGCAATTAACAAAACAACGCTGGTGACGTTGGCAAGCATCGCACCGCCAGCAAGTGAAACAACGCTCGCCATCACTCCCACAGATACTTCACCGGTCACTTGCGTCGCATAGCCCCATATGACAGCAGCTGCGATAAGCTGTAGATCAGCAACTAGGCTAGTGGCCAATAACACTGCACCCAAGTGCGATCGATCACCGATTTTCAGCACCGTTGCAATCAACGACACCACCAGGGCGAAGAAAAATTCGTAAGGATTATGATGATGCGGGTTATCAATTTCGCCGACAAAGAAGCCAAAATTCAAGGTCAACGCGAGAACGATAAAAAAAGCAAACCAGACACGCTGGGTATTCATAAGCAACTCCAAACGATCGGGGGCCACGCCCCCTTTCGTTTATAGTCACCGATTATGCGACAGGATGCGAGACCGAGTTGAGTTTCGCTTCAGTTTCCGTTGGCAACAAATCTGCGATTGCATCACGTTCGCTCACCAACTCATCGTTGGTTGCGTCCATTTTACCGCGAGAGAAATCGCTCACATCAATACCCTGAACGACTTTGTAGTCGCCGCCTTCACAAACAACCGGGTATGAGTAGATCACGCCTGGAGCAATCCCGTAGGAGCCATCTGAAGGAACCGCCATCGACACAACCTTGCCGTTGGTTCCAAGGATCCAATCGTGCATGTGGTCGATTGCTGCCTGTGCAGCAGATGCAGCAGAAGAAGCACCACGTGCTTCAATAATCGCAGCACCGCGCTTCGCAACCGTTGGAATGTAATCGTTCTCGTACCAAGTCCGGTCGATTTGATCCAATGCTGGCTGTCCTTTTACCGTAGCACGGTGCAAATCTGGATATTGCGTTGGCGAGTGGTTACCCCAGATGTAGGCGTTATCAACATCAGTAGGCTGAACACCCAAATGGTTCGCCAAAATACCGACCGCACGGTTGTGGTCAAGGCGAGTCATCGCTGTGAACTGACGCGGATCGAGATTTGGCGCATTGCGGCTCGCGATCAAAGCATTCGTGTTCGCTGGGTTACCGACCACCAATACACGCACATCTTTCGATGCATGATCATTCAGTGCTTTGCCTTGAACAGAGAAGATTTTCGCGTTCTCTTTCAACAGATCGGCACGTTCCATACCAGGTCCACGTGGACGAGCACCAA
>CAJXTO010000113.1 GCA_913061245.1 uncultured Oceanospirillales bacterium | reverse complement strand
ACATGGATGAATAGAGAGGAAAAACCATGGGTAAGATCATAGGAATCGATCTTGGGACAACAAATTCTTGCGTGGCAGTGCTCGAAGGTGGCAAGCCACGTGTTATCGAAAATGCTGAAGGGGATCGTACAACGCCCTCCATCATCGCATACACCGATGACGAAACTCTGGTAGGCCAGCCGGCGAAACGACAGTCTGTAACGAACCCAGATAACACACTGTTTGCTGTGAAGCGTCTCATTGGGCGTAAGTTCAGCGATGATGTCGTACAGAAAGATATCAAAATGGTGCCTTACAAAATTGTTGGCGCTGATAACGGTGACGCCTGGATTGATGTGAAGGGCGACAAGCTCGCACCACCTCAAATTTCTGCTGAAGTCTTGAAGAAGATGAAAAAGACTGCGGAAGATTATCTCGGCGAGGAAGTCACTGAGGCAGTGATCACAGTTCCGGCGTATTTCAATGATAGTCAACGCCAGGCAACCAAGGATGCTGGAAAAATTGCAGGTCTTGACGTTAAGCGCATTATTAACGAGCCAACCGCAGCAGCGCTTGCCTACGGTATGGATCAAGCGCGTGGTGATTCTGTTATTGCGGTGTATGACTTAGGTGGCGGTACCTTCGATATTTCGATCATCGAGATTGCAGAAGTCGATGGTGAGCATCAGTTCGAAGTTTTGTCGACGAATGGAGACACATTCCTCGGAGGTGAAGATTTTGACCTCCGTGTGATTGATTACTTGGCTGAGTCATTCCAGAAAGATCAGGGAATGGATCTGAAGGGTGATCCATTAGCGATGCAGCGTCTGAAAGAAGCGGCTGAAAAAGCGAAGATTGAGCTGTCTTCTAGTCAGCAGACTGATGTTAACCTGCCGTATATCACAGCTGATGCGAGCGGTCCAAAGCACCTGAATGTGAAGTTGACACGTGCGAAACTTGAGTCTCTGGTCGAAGATTTGGTCGAGCGGACTTTGGCACCTGTTAAGCAGGCGCTCGAAGATGCAGGTCATTCAACATCAGAAATCAATGACGTCATCCTTGTTGGTGGTCAAACACGGATGCCTCTGGTCCAAGAGAAAGTTAAAGCGTTCTTCAACAAAGAGCCTCGTCGTGATGTGAACCCAGATGAAGCGGTTGCGATGGGTGCGTCTATTCAGGGTGCCGTGCTAGCCGGAGACGTCAAAGACGTACTGCTGCTTGACGTGACACCGCTGTCTCTTGGTATCGAGACAATGGGCGGTGTGATGACTGCTTTGATCGAAAAGAACACAACGATTCCGACGAAGAAGACACAAGTCTTCTCGACAGCGGAAGACAACCAAACTGCAGTGACGATTCACGTCTTGCAGGGTGAGCGTAAGCAAGCCGGTCAAAACAAATCATTGGGTCGATTCGATCTGGCTGACATTCCACCTGCTCCTCGCGGTATGCCGCAAATTGAAGTGGCTTTTGATATCGATGCAAACGGTATCTTAAATGTATCAGCGAAAGACAAAGCGACTGGTAAAGAGCAGTCGATCGTCATCAAAGCATCATCAGGCCTCTCGGATGAAGAAATCGAGCAAATGGTGAAAGATGCTGAAGCAAATGCTGAAGCCGATAAGCAGTTCGAAGAGATGATTGGCGCTCGGAATACAGCCGATGGCATGATTCACGCGACCAAGAAGTCGATGGCGGATGCCGGTGATAAGCTGACTGATGAAGAAAAAGCGCCAGTCGAGGCAGCAATTGCTGAACTTGAAGAGGCGTTGAAGTCAGATGATAAAGATCAAATCACAGCCAAGACGACAGCGCTAACAGAAGCGTCAGCAAAGATTGCTGAAAAGCTCTATGCGGCCGCTGATGCAGGTGCAACTGATGCAGGTGCAACTGATGCAGGCGCTGATACAGGTTCTTCAAAGCCTGAAGATGATGTTGTCGACGCCGAGTTTGAAGAAGTTAAGGACGACGAGAAAAAGTGAGTCGAATGACTCATGTCTCAGGGAAGGAGAGCTGAGTGGCCAAGCGTGATTATTACGAAACTCTTGGGGTGTCTTCGGATGTCTCTGAAGGGGATCTTAAAAAGGCCTACCGTCGCCTCGCGATGAAGTGTCACCCGGACCGCAATCCGGGTGATGCTGAGGCAGAAGCCAAATTCAAAGAATTATCTGAAGCCTACGAAGTCTTATCAGATCCAGAAAAGCGCGCTGCTTATGACCGATATGGTCACGACGCGTTTGAAGGCGGTATGGGCGGTGCCGGTGGTGGTTTCCATGGCGGCGGAGCGAGCTTCTCAGATATTTTTGGCGATGTCTTCGGTGACATATTTGGTGGTGCGGGTCCAGGCGGTGGCGGACGTTCGTCAGTTCAGCGCGGTAGTGATCTACGTTACACACTCGATCTCACGCTTGAAGAAGCGGTGTTCGGCGTCGAAAAGACGATTCGAGTTCCCAGGCTTGCCGAATGTGAAACCTGTCATGGGAGTGGCGCGAAACCAGGCTCGTCTCCGAAAACGTGCCAGACCTGTAATGGGCAAGGCCAGGTTCGGATGCAACAGGGTTTCTTCGCGATTCAACAAACCTGTCCTCGTTGTCATGGCCAAGGTAAGGTCATTACTGATCCATGCGGAGATTGCCGAGGTCAGGGCCGTAAGGAAGAGACAAAAACTTTATCTGTGAAGATTCCTGCTGGGGTTGATACGGGTGACCGCGTTCGCTTATCTGGTGAGGGTGAGGCAGGTGTCAATGGCGGACCTGCGGGCGATCTCTATGTTCAGGTTAACGTCAAAGAGCACCGTATTTTCACGCGTGATGGAAAGGATTTGTATTGCGAAGTACCTATCTCATTCACAGATGCGGCACTTGGCGGTGAACTCGAGGTGCCAACGCTTGATGGTCGGGTGAAGCTCAAAGTGCCTGAAGGTACGCAAACTGGGAAACTGTTCCGGGTGCGAGCTAAGGGTGTAAAGCCTGTACGCGGAGGAACTCAGGGCGATTTGTTATGTCGTGTTGCGGTGGAGACCCCTGTTAACCTGACGTCAAAACAGCGTGAACTTTTAGAAGAGCTTCATGAAACACTCAACCATAAAACCCATGCACCAAAGCGCGAAGGATGGTTTGATAGTGTGAAATCATTCTTTGATGAGATGAAGTTTTAATGACGAATATTGTGATCACGGGCGCATCTGGCCGAATGGGGCGCGCACTGATTGAGGCGACCCTCGAAGCAGAAGACGCTTCGTTATCGGGAGCGACTGTTCGTTCCTCGTCTACGCTTGTGGGTGCGGATGCCGGTGAGCTTGTCGGTCAAGGTCATCGGAATGCGCCAATACAAACCAATTTGGATGCTTTTGCTTCATCAAGTCCTGTCGTGATCGACTTCACAACCATCGAGGCAACCCTCGATCATTTGCAATGGTGTGTGACCCAAGGCGTTCCATGTGTGATTGGGACGACCGGTTTTTCTGAAGCTGAAGAGGCCGAGATTGCTGAGGCCTCCAAGACAATTCCTGTTGTCTACGCGCCGAACTTCAGTGTGGGTGTGAATGTGGTCTTTGATTTGTTGGATCGGGCATCACGCGTATTCGGTGATTCAGTGGATATCGAAGTGATTGAGGCGCATCACCGGCACAAAGTTGATGCGCCGAGTGGCACAGCGCTTGCCATGGGGCGAGTGGTTGCGAATGCACTTGATCGCGATCTCAATCAAGTTGCGGTGTATGGCCGTGAAGGTCAGACAGGTGCTCGACCTCGGGAGCAGATCGGTTTTGCGACGGTAAGAGCTGGAGATGTGGTCGGCGATCATACCGTTTTGTTTGCTGCTGAAGGTGAGCGAGTTGAAATTACGCACAAAGCGTCAAGTCGGCGAACATTTGCAAATGGGGCTGTGCGTGCCGCTATCTGGGCATCTACGCAAAAACCAGGTCTCTACTCAATGCGAGATGTTCTCGGTCTGTAAGCATAACCTGACAGCTTCGATGGACTTCTCGGTCCAATCTCCCTAAAATGCGCCCTCAATCGCTCGGCGCCTGCCGAGTCTGTTGAGACAGAGGACTCCCGGTTGAATTCACCTGCAATTTTGTTACTTGCGGACGGCACACAGTTTGTCGGTCGCTCCATCGGCGCGGACGGCATGTCCGTCGGCGAAGTCGTTTTTAATACTGCGATGACGGGTTATCAGGAAATCCTGACAGATCCATCATATGCACGCCAATTAGTCACCCTGACTTATCCACACATTGGTAATACGGGCGTGACTCCAGAAGATGAAGAGTCTGATTCCATTCATGCCGGTGGACTCATCATCCGGGATTTACCCCTGGTGCATAGTAATTTCCGTGCACATGAATCACTTGATACCTACTTAAAAACGGCTGGCGTTGTTGGAATTGCAGATATCGATACACGCAAGCTGACTCGGATTTTACGAGATAAAGGGGCGCAAGCAGGTGTCATCATCGCAGGTGTTGATGCGTGCTCTGATGCGGGTGTTGCGAAAGCGCAGTCAGCACTGGCTGAGTTTCCTGGGCTCGCTGGTATGGATCTCGCGAAAGAGGTCACGACTTCCTCTGCTTATGAGTGGAATGAAGGCTCTTGGGTCCTCGGCGAAGGCCACCCTCAAAAGACCGATGCTCGATTCCACGTCGTCGCCTATGACTTTGGGGTGAAGCGAAATATCCTACGAATGCTTGCTGATCGAGGTTGCCGTTTAACAGTGGTTCCTGCGAAGACTCCAGCAAAAGATGTTTTAGCGATGAATCCAGACGGCGTGTTCTTATCCAATGGGCCTGGAGACCCAGAGCCCTGTACTTATGCGATTGAGGCAATTCAGCAGATCTTGGAAACCAAGATTCCAGTTTTTGGAATCTGTTTGGGTCACCAACTTCTCGGTCTCGCATCCGGTGCTAAAACGATGAAAATGAAGTTTGGCCATCATGGTGCGAACCACCCTGTTCAGGATGTTGAGTCTGGTGTCGTTATGATCACCAGTCAAAACCACGGCTTCGCGATTGATGAACACACCTTACCTGCGAATCTTAAGATGACTCACAAATCGTTGTTTGATCAGTCTCTGCAAGGGATATCACGCACTGATACCTCGGCATTTAGTTTTCAGGGTCACCCTGAAGCGAGCCCGGGGCCGCACGATGTGGCGCCATTGT
>CAJXTO010000112.1 GCA_913061245.1 uncultured Oceanospirillales bacterium | reverse complement strand
GTGTGGGGGACGAGCACCCCCGAGCAGTTGCTCGAGGGCCTCGGATATCATTGCGCTGCGATTGAATCCGCATCTGCAGGACGCGTAATTGGTTTAATTCGATCCGGCAACATGAATGCAACAATGATAAAGATCATTCCTAAAACAATCCCTAGGAGATCTCCTTGAATGGTCATGACACCGTCATACGCAGCATTTGGGATTGAGCCCAAAGTCACCTTACCACCATAAAGATCATTCAGTAGTCCAGTTGCTTTGATCGCCGGATACGCTGCCATGTATGCAGCAGCGCCGAATAATCCCCCTGCGATATACACGAGGGCATCACGACGACCAGTAGCCGCTGCAACCAGCCCCGTACCTGGGCAGTAACCAGAAGCGGCCCAACCGACTCCTAAGAGCATGCCGCCAACAAAAACTCCAACATAACTCGCCTTTACAGACATGTGTCCCACGTCAACGAGACCCATCATTTGTCCGCCAAACATCAATGAAGAGCCGACACCTATCGCTAACAAGATCGTTTTCATCAAATGTAAGTTGGTGAGATTCAACATCTTCCCGATCCAGGTTGGATTCGATGCTCCAATACGATCTAGAGTGGCACCAAAAGCTCCACCGATTAAGATTGCTAATACCAATTCCATATCAGACCTCCTTACGGAACATGACTAGTGCAACTGGGATCGCGGTCAAAAATGCGCCAGCTGCGAATAAATAGCCAGACACGGCGGTTTGCATCATCCCACTCATCATGTGGCCTGACGTACATCCGCCCGCAAGACGGGCACCAAATAAAACAATAAATCCACCGAGGAACGCCATGATGAAACGAGTTTGCGACGAATCACCAAAATTGGCGCGCCATAATGCCGGCATATTACGCTCTTCTGCTGAGAGTCCACCTCTTAGCTTGGCACTAATTGCAGCACCCACCATCATCGCCAAGACAAAGACGAAACTGTAGTTCAGTGGGTTCGATGCATTTTTAGCGTATTTGCCATTGCTCTTTGCTAGATACGCGTTGGTGGAGGTGTAATTTCCATCATCGGTCTGCACGATATATTCAGGATTCACCAAGTCACCAACAATCGCGTCGAATATCACAAACTGCGTCGACACCCCGATTGGTTTCACAAGTAAAACCGCCAAAAAAAATACTACCCCGAGGATCACTCCCCCGGCTCTCCAAGACACAGGCATCGTACTGCTCCTTTTTCATTACGAGTCCGGTGATCAGACTAGCAATGGTCAAAGAGCACAACTGTGACTATGTCACGCTTGTTCCACTGAGCAACTGATATGAATCAAGCATGGACTGAAGAATTCGCAGCCCTGAATTAAGGAACGCATCGCCACAACCATGCGTTCAAACCAACGGGTTCACCCGTCGCTACGCAGCGCGATGGATGACGTCCTCGGCTGACTTCAACTGCAACTCAATATCCTCAACTAAAAGGTTCAGCGCAACCGTCCCCTTAAAACGCTCACAAATATCCAAATGATCATTTTTCAAATAAGCGCGAATCGCCTGACACAGCAGAGTTTTATTTTCGATACTCGGCTTATGTAAGGCATTCAGTGTGAGCTCGACCAGTTGGTTGAGGGAATATTCATTAATGTTTTTCATTTTTGAGACTCTCCAAAATCAACAGCCGCAGACGCTCCTTCTCTTTACTATCCGCCGGCTGACAGTTCTCAGCATGCAGTTGCCCGGCTGCAAATAAATTGACTAGTTGGTCATCTGGCTTAATTACAATGGTCATATGTCACCTCCTAAGCCTGCATTTAAATACAAATCATTCTCATTTGCAAATAAAGTGAGATAGAGATTTTACTTAAGATGCTAATCGCAATAATATTGCGTCAAAGCAAATGCATTGTGAGGAATTAAGATGCGACACATTTCAACAGCTCTAGCAATCACTCTGGTATCAGGGGTCGTTTTTGCAGAACAGCGCCATGCAGGTGCTCATGTCCACGGGCTAAATCACGCCACAATTGTTCTCGAAGGGAATCGTTTACAAATCGCATATGAATTTCCTGCCGGGCAACTCGCTGAACACGGACACGACGAACATAAGCACGACGAACATGATGACGAAGAGCATGAATTGTCGGAGAAACTTGAAGCAATCGACTCTGTCTTTGCAATGGTTCGCCTTCCCGACAATGCACAGTGCAAAGAAATGAACGTGACACACTCAGTCACTCAAGTCGGCGGCAACGACAAAGAACATGCCGGTCACTATGACGCTTTGATTGAATCAACACTTGAATGTAGTGCTGCAAATAACCTGACCAACCTATCATTTGCGCCCGCTTTTGAGCGATTTGATGATTTGGAGAAAATAGAAGTTGAAGGCGTGATTGGATCTAAGGCATTGTCTCAGACAGTAACGGCAACATCTGCATCACTGGCATTTTGATCTTAGACACTCAGGAACTGACATATCACTATGCATCCGGGAAGACATTGAGCTTCCCGGATCTTCAGTTGTATGCCGGCGAAAAAATTCTGATTGTGGGACCGTCAGGAAGCGGTAAATCCACTTTTCTCAATTTGCTCTCAGGTGTGCTACCCATTCAAACAGGTAACATCAAACTAAACGCTCATGACTACGCGACTCAAACCCGACAGCAACTCGACCAATTAAGAGCAGACTGCATCGGGATCATTTTCCAATCCCTCAATTTGATTCCGTATTTGACTGGATTCGAGAACGCCGCGCTCAGCCTTCAGTTTTCCAAAGAGCGCCGAGCACAGGTGACTGATATCAACACATCCATTGGCCAACTCGCAGAAGGACTTGGCCTAACGTCAGACATCTTGGCCAAACAACCGAAGGCCATGAGTATCGGCCAACAACAACGAATTGCAGTGATACGTGCCATGCTTGGTAAGCCTGCATTGATCTTGGCGGACGAACCGACATCTGCACTCGACCCAATCGCCACAGAGCAGTTCATGACAGAACTGACACAGTCAATCGATCCAACCGAGCAAGCTGTGATCGTTGTCAGTCACAACCCTGCGCTGATTCCTTTATTTGATCGCGTTGTTCAGATTGGTGAGAGCATATGATTTCTCTAGCCTTGGCCTCAATGCGAGCACGACTATTTCCAATCATATTAGTCATTCTGGCGCTTACATCGTCAATGGCACTCTTACTTGCCGTCGATCGCATCAAAGTTGCAACACAAAATGGCTTTAATCAAAGCTTGAGTGGGGTCGACTTGGTCCTTGGACCACGCGGCAGTGGGATTGAGCTAATGCTCTATACGGTGTTCCATTTGGGTAAGCCGACCAACAACATCACCACCGAAACACTTAAAGACATTACGCAAAATCCAAAAATCGACTGGGCAGTCCCTGTTGCTTTAGGTGACAGTCATCGCGGGTATCGTGTGGTCTCGACAACACACGAATACTTCGAACGAATCAAGTTCGCCGGCGATCAACCGCTTCAATTTCGAGACGGCGTTGCATTCAGAGAGCTAAACCAAGTCGTCATCGGCAGTGCTGTAGCCGATGCTTTGGGATACACCGTCGGCACACCAATGTTTGTTACTCATGGCTCAGGATCGTTAGGCGAATTGCATGATGACTTTGCATTTAATGTATCGGGAATATTGGCACCGACAGGCACCCCAACCGACCAAGCGATCTTTGTGAGCCTTGAAGGATACGAACTCATTCATCTCGGCTGGACCAACGGCAGTCAGGCCATCAGCCTTAAAAATATCGATGTTCAACAAATTCCAAAAGAACGTCTCTATCCGAAAACCATTACCGCGGCCTACCTCGGGCTCTCCTCAAAGCTTGGTTTATTTCAAGTGGCACGATCAATTAATGAATACAGTGAAGAAGCTGTGAGTGCGATTATCCCAGGCGTGGCGCTCGCCGAACTGTGGTCTATCGTTGGCTCGGTAGATTCCGTATTTAAGTTGCTTAATTGGCTCATTATTGGGATTAGCATTATCGCCATGATGACGATGACGATGACAGCTTTAGAAAGTCGCACGCGAGAAATGACCATCCTGCGTGCACTCGGAGCAACCCCGCTTCACTTGTCGAGCATGATTCTGACTGAGATCGCTTTAATCAGTGGCTTTTCCGTTCTACTCGCAATTGGATTGGTTCGGGTACTCACATGGGTGAGTGTCGATCTACTTTCTGAATGGGCAGGAATCCGAATTGAACTCATTTGGATCACCACAAACGAACTCCTCATACTCGGGCTCATTGTACTTGCAGGTCTGATCGCGAGCCTGATACCCGCGGGTATGGTATACAAACGCTCACTGCATAGAGGATTTTCTAATTGAAGTACGTAACAGCCACGGTGGCGTTGTGTTTATCCCTTCTGATGTCGATGGCATCAATCGTTCATGCCGAAGGAATCGATCCGACCGAAGAAGACTTTGTGCGTTGGGAAAATGCTTGGGATCGTCTGATACCGCCTGGTACCTATGATTTTGTCCCAAAAGACTTCGGCTACGAACTTCTGTTTAACCCAGAGTTCCAAGGTCAGCTTGATGCCGCAGGTAAAGTCATTGATCCCTCACTCGAAGGACAGACCATTGAGCTTGCAGGATTTATGGTCCCGATCGAAGTAAAAGGCGAGGAAGTCTCTCAGTTCCTCCTCGTACCAGAAGCCGGACAATGCATTCATGTCCCGCCACCGCCCCTCAATCAAACGTTACTTGTCGACACCACGGATCAGCCAACTCAGTTACGAGATCTTTACCAACCCGTCGTCGTCACAGGACGGCTATCCGTTGTGACACAAAGTTTTGAAATCGCAGACAGTGGATACAGTCTAGTTGACGTGACTGTCATCAATCTCAATCTGGAGGAGGATTTAATTCCGATAAATCCTGGCGCCGATGGCGATCGATAACGAAATCCTCCTCAATCGCCTCACCGCACAGCGAAAAACCCTCACACCACAGCGCCTTCGGGTTTATCGCACCCTCGAAGACGGCGGCGAGCCTCTGACTGCCTATGAGCTTCAAGATCGTGTGAATCGAGAATCCGATGAACCATTGAATATCAGTACCATTTATCGCGTCCTCGATTTTTGGACAACGCTTGGTTACATCCACAAGATCGATTCTGCCAATAAATTTGTGATCTGCACTGACGAACACTCAAATCACATCCACGTTTTGCAGCACTGCACGAGATGTCAGCGCGTCGAAGAAAGCTGTGAAATTTCCCGTCTGATCAAAATGCCATCAAATTCGGAATTCAAAGTAGATACCAATCAAGTGATTGAGGTTCTTGGAC
>CAJXTO010000111.1 GCA_913061245.1 uncultured Oceanospirillales bacterium | reverse complement strand
TCGAGAATCTTCACGAAGTGTTCACGCATCGCCTCACTCATGTACTCTTCATCTTTCGATGCTTGGTACGGATCAACGTAGCCTAAGAGTGATTCTTGTTTATTCGTTGCCATTGTTGGCGAAACTCCACACTATAAAAATTAGACGCGAGAAAGTATCAGAACATCGCCGACTGTACCACCTTCTTTCAACGGGAGAACACATTGAGACCAATTGACCCACGCCCGCTAGCCGACAGACTTCAATCAATTCCTCCGTTTCATGTGATGGAGGTGGTACGGATAGCAGAGGAGCTTGAGTCTCGGGGTGTCGATGTCATCCACCTTGAAGTGGGCGAGCCTGATTTTCCAACATCACAATCTGTGATTGAGCGTGCATGCCATGCTTTGCAAGCTGGTAAAACGCGATACACCGATGCGCGCGGAATTCAGACACTTCGAGACGCACTATCGACTTGGTATCAATCGCAAGGGCTCGATGTGCCGGCACGACGAATTCAAATCACTGTTGGTGCCTCGGCTGGTCTCTTGTTGGCTTCTGCGGCCACAACGAACCCGGGCGATGGAGTGTTGATGGCAGATCCTGCGTATCCGTGTAATCCAAGATTTGTTGAAGCCGTTGGCGGAAAAGTCCATTGGATCAAAACGGACATCGAATCACAGTTTCAACCAACGTGTGAGGTACTTGAGATCGAGGCGACGACAAGTGATCGCACCTTGATGCTCGCGCATCCGGCAAATCCCACCGGGCAGGCTGTCCCAGGTGTTGAGCTCGAGCGGATGATTCAATGGTGCTTAAAAACCAATCGTCACTTAATTGTTGACGAGATCTATCAGAGCCTTTCATTCAATAATGCATTGGGCAGTAGTCTTGCGATTTCAGACCAACACTTTGTCGTCGGGAGCTTCTCGAAGTATTTCAACATGACGGGTTGGCGGCTTGGCTGGCTTGTGATTCCAGAATATGCGCTCGAGGCCACACAGCGATTAGCGCAGCACTTATTTATTTGTGCACCGTCTTTTGCACAAGAGGCTGCGTTGTCTTGTTTTGAGCCAGGCGCATTGCGTGAAGCAGAGCTGCATCGGCTTGAATTGAAAGAACGGCGTGACCTCTTAATCCCTCGGCTTGAAGACATGGGTTTTAAGATTGCAGCTGAGCCTGATGGTGCTTTTTATGTGTTTGTTGATGCGTGCGATATCACGTCGGATAGTCAGCAATTTTGCGCTGATCTCATTCGTGAGACCGGTGTCGCAATCACTCCGGGTATCGACTTTTCAGGCAGTCTCCCTCCAACATGGATTCGGATTGCTTACACGCAACCTGCCGATCGATTAATTGAAGCACTCGAGAGAATGGCCCGCTTCATTCATGATTGATTATCAGGACTCTCTCACTGAAGGACGATTAATCAAACGTTACAAACGGTTTTTCGCTGATATCGAAACCGGTGATGGGGTGATTACTGCGCATTGTGCAAATACAGGCCGCATGACTGGATTGCTCGAAGAAGGCGCGCGCGCATGGATTCGCAGGCAACCACCAGGGAGAAAACTGGACTTCGCTTGGGAATTGGTCGAAGTGGCTTCGGGTATGGCATGTATTAACACTGCGCGTGCCAATCAATTGTTGTCATCGACCAATTTGTCACTTTGGATACCCGAGGTCACGTTGGTTCGCCGTGAACCGAGAGTGGGCTCACACCGTTTTGATCTTGAATTATCGCGCGGTGGCAAGCCAGTGTATGTCGAGATTAAATCGGTCACGCTCTGTGAAGATGATGGTGTGGGGTTGTTTCCTGATGCGCCATCCGAGCGTGCAACGCAGCACGTCAATCTATTAGCGGAAATGGCCGCTGATGGACTTGAGACGCACTTAGTCTTTGTAGCGATGCATACAGGGATTGAGTCGATTGCACCGTATCGAGTTCTCGACCCCTCGTTTGCTGATGCGTGCACGAGAGCTCTCGATGCAGGTGTTACCTTTCACGCGCTACAAACGGAAATCACTCCGCGTCATATAAAGCTCGCTGGAGCGATTCCTTTCCGGCTTGATTAAGCGTTTTCTCGTTCGACGGCTCGATAACCGATGTCGGTTCGATATTCAGCGCCTTCAAATTGCACCGTTTTTAAGCGCTCATATGCTTTGGCTTGAGCTTCAGTAACGCCAGATCCCAACGCTGTGACGCAAAGTACTCGACCGCCTGATGTGACAGGTTGGCCTCCGCTCATTGTCGTTCCAGCATGGAAGACCTTAGTGTCCTCGATGTTCTGACCTAAGTCGATTGCCGCTCCTTTTGGATAGTCGCCGGGGTAGCCTGGCGCCGCCATAACAATGCCCAGCGCAGCGCGCGAGTCCCAGAGTGCAATTTGATCGCCCAAGCTTCCATGGCAGGCCGCTTCGATCAGATCGAGTAGGTCGCTTTTTAAACGGAACAGAATCGGTTGTGTTTCAGGGTCGCCGAAGCGGCAGTTGTATTCGAGTACTTTGGGCGTGCCGTCAGCAGTGACCATAATACCGGCGTACAAAAATCCGCGATATCTCAGCCCATCCGCGGCAAGGCCATGAATTGTCGGTTGGATCACTTCTGACATGATGCGGTTATGGCACATTTGGTCGACAACAGGGGCGGGGGAATACGCACCCATGCCACCTGTATTTGGACCGGTGTCGCCATCATAGGCTGCTTTATGATCTTGGGATGATGCCAGTGGTAATACATCTGTCCCATCAACCATCACAATGAAGCTTGCTTCTTCACCGGTTAAGAACTCTTCAATAACGACTCGACTTCCTGCGTCACCGAACTGGTTACCTTGGAGCATGTCTTTAACAGCAGATTTCGCCTCATCCAACGTTTCTGCAAGGATCACACCTTTACCTGCAGCCAATCCATCAGCTTTGACGACAATCGGTGCGCCGACTTCATCGAGATAGGCTAGAGCTTTGTCGACATCGGTAAAGGTGCCGTAAGCTGCTGTTGGAATATTGTGACGTTTTAAAAATTCTTTGGTAAACGCCTTAGACCCCTCGAGTTGTGCGCAATCAGCACGAGGACCAAAACAGCGAAGACCTTTTGCTTCAAAGCGGTCGACAATGCCATCCACAAGTGGGGCTTCTGGACCGACTACGGTGTAGTCGATCGCATTGTTTTCCGCGAATGCAACTAAGCCATCGAGATCGGAGACAGCAAGATCAATGTTGGTCACATTGTCTTCGAGAGCTGAGCCGGCATTGCCTGGTGCGACAAATACTTCTGTTACTCGAGGAGATTGTGCGAGTTTCCAAGCAAGAGCGTGTTCGCGGCCACCGCCGCCAATAACAAGAACTTTCATTATCAATCCTTAATGTCGGAAGTGACGCATTCCGGTGAAGACCATTGCTATCCCATGTTCGTTGGCAGCTCCGATGACTTCGTCATCACGAATTGACCCACCAGGCTGAATGACTGCCGCGATTCCAGCTTCGGCCGCTGCATCAATACCATCTCTGAAAGGGAAGAATGCGTCGGAGGCCATGACGCTACCGGCGACTTCGAGATTGGCATCTTGTGCCTTGATTGCCGCGATTCGAGCCGAATACACGCGACTCATTTGGCCGGCACCTACACCAATCGTTTGGTTGTTTTTAGCGTAAATAATCGCATTGGATTTCACGAATTTGGCGACCTTCCATGCAAATAAAAGATCCGCCATTTGTTCTGCCGTTGGTTTAGTGTCTGTGACACATGTGAGTTCAGATTCTGTTCTCGTTCCAGTGTCGGTGTCTTGGATAAGCAGTCCGCCCTGAACGCGACGATAATCTGGCTGCGATGGAGTGTGCTCGAGCGAACCAACGGTCAACAAGCGAACAGAGGGCTTTTTCTCAAAGAGTTCAACCACGCCTTGCTCAACGCCTGGAGCGATAATCACTTCCACGAATTGGCGTTCTAAAATTCGATCCGCTGTTTTCGCGTCGAGTAAACGGTTAAAGGCAATAATCCCACCAAATGCACTGGTTGGATCTGTCTCAAATGCTTTTTCATACGCATCAAGAATTGAGCCTTCGACTGCAACACCACAGGGGTTTGCATGTTTTACGATAACGCACGCGGGCGCTTCGAACTGTCGAACACACTCTAGAGCTGCATCAGTGTCTGCAATGTTGTTAAAGGAAAGGGCTTTTCCTGCAAGCTGCTGTGATGTCCCTACAGATGATCCAATCACGCTTGGGTCGCGATAAAACGCTGCGGACTGATGCGGATTTTCACCGTAACGCAAGACTGAATCACGCTCGAAGTGCATAAATAATTTTTCTGGATATTGAGCCGCCTCATTGTCCCGTCCCAGATAATTGGCAATTGCTCCGTCATACTCAGCAGTATGCTGGAAGGCAGCTTTGGCAAGGTCCTTTCGAGTCTCGAACGAGAGTCCGCCAGCTTGGAGTTCAGATAAGACCGTTTGGTATTGAAGTGGCGAAGTGACAATGCCAACAAATTGATGATTCTTGGCAGCTGAACGAACCATTGCTGGGCCACCGATATCAATATTTTCAATCGCGTCGTCGTGAGTTTTAGTAGGGTCTGCAATCGTTTCTCGGAACGGGTAGAGATTGACACACACAAGATCGATTGCTTCGATTTCGTGTTCAGCCATGACGCCCTGGTCTTGGTCGCGACGACCGAGTATTCCGCCATGAATTTTTGGATGCAGTGTTTTGACACGGCCGTCCATCATTTCAGGAAATTCAGTTACAGAGGATACTTCGATTGCTGGTAGACCAGCCTCTTGAAGTGCACGGAACGTACCACCTGTAGATACCAGTTGAACGCCAAGATCGTGAAGACCTCGGGCAAAATCCAATAAGTTTGTTTTGTCTGAGACACTGAGAAGTGCTCGACGCACCTGAATCGAATCGGTGGCTGGCATCCTTTAAAGACCTCCCTGAAAAAAGGCCGAAAGTATACCAGTGTCTGGAGCAGTCTAGGAGAGTAAACCGAATAGTTTCATGCGGGTACGCAAAGTTCCCCGACTGATGCCAAGCATCTCAGCTGCTTTCGATTGGTTGTTGTTGCTTTGGTGAAGAGCTGCTTCGAGTAATGCGTGTTCGACCTGACCGACAACGAGGTCGTATAGGCCTTGTGGAATTTCCCCATCAAGCTCTTCGAAATACTGGTCGATATGCTTTCTAACCAGTTCTTTCAGTCCCATCGCGGAGTCCCCCTCCGTCTATTAATTCTTTAAATTGTTGGTACTGGATATCAGGATCAACAATAGGGTGTAATTGTGACCATGCTTCGGCCCCATTTGCAAATCGTTTTAAAAACCATTGCA
>CAJXTO010000110.1 GCA_913061245.1 uncultured Oceanospirillales bacterium | reverse complement strand
TAAGTCACTCAAAGTTCCGTCAGTGGTGTCTGTCTGAAGGATTGAATTACAACCGGTTGCGTGAGTGGCGTGAAATTCATCGTCAGACGCTTCTTAGCTTCAGGAATCAAAAGCATGCAGCACAATCGGATGAGCTGGATCGCATCGGATTCCACACGGCGCTTCTAACAGGCCTCGCTAGTCAGATTGGCCGACGGGAAGAGCATGATTACCTTGGCGTTAGGAATCGGCGCTTTCGGGTCCCAAAAGCGGCTTTACAGGTCAAGGCGCCATGGGTCATGGTTGCAGAGCTTGTTGAGACTCATCGCGTGATTGCACGGACGGTTGCGCAAATTGATCCAAAGTGGGTTGTTGATGCTGTCCCGCGCTTACTCAAGTACTCCTATGCGGAGCCGTTCTGGTCGAAAAAACAAGGTCGTGCATTGTGCTATCGCACCACGCGCCTCTTTGGATTGGCATTAATCGAAAAAGAAACTGTGGGTTATGCCAAGATCGATGCGTCGCACGCGAGAAAGTTATTAATCACCGAGGGACTGATTGCGGGGGAGATACGCACGAGTCTGCCCTTTGTGACGCACAACAAATCGGTTTTCATCGAAGCGTCTGATGTTGAGGCGAAGCTGCGCCGAGCAGATTTGATGAAAGCGCCTGACGATATGGTGGATTGGTTCTCATCACGTTTCCCTGAGTCTGTGTGTGATGTGCGGAGTCTTGAATCATGGTGGAAGAGCGCTACGTCGGCTGAAAAGAAAAGTTTGTATTTAGCATTAGATGATTTAAAGCTTGATCCAGATGCACAGCTTGATACGGAGCACTATCCCGAGCATGTATCGCTTGGACATCTAACACTACCGGCCAGTTACCAATTTGCTCCAGGTCGCGATGAAGATGGAGTAACTGTTCAAGTCCCGCTCGAAGCTTTAATGCAATTGAAGCCTGATCACTTGGAAAAAACGGTTCCCGGTGCGATCGAAGAGAAAGTTGAAGCGATGATTCGTGCGCTACCGAAGGCCGTCCGTAGGCAGTTGGTTCCAATTCCTGACTTCGTTAAAACCATCATGCCTGTCATCGATGCTGATCAAACAGGTTTAAGCCAGTGCGTTGCTCGGTGTGTAACCAAGAGAACCGGTGTTGCGATTGATCCACTGATATGGGCCGATCGTCAGTTGGATGCGCGGCTTCAATTACGTATTGAAGTTGTCAATTCAGACGGATTAGTAATCGATGTCGACCGTGATCTGAGCGCGTTGCAGGATCGGCTCGGCTCGCAAGTGACAGAGGTTCAAGTGACTGAGTCATTGGAGACCTATCAGGACTGGCCTGATGGTTTGCGCTTAGAGATCGAATCCTCAACCCAGGTTGGTGGGGTGAACATGAAGCGGTTTGAGCGTTTTGTTTTGCAAAGCCAAGGTGTTGTACTGACGTACTTATTTGATCCAAAAGATGCAGCCATTCAACATAAGGAAGCAGTCGCTCAATTACTTGTCGAGCGCTGTTCTGATCTCTTTCGATTCATTCAGTCTAAAGATGTGACTTTTCAGAAGGCGGTGGTCTCTGTTTGTCACGACGAGAGCGATCACGCGCGGTTTAAACGATTGATTACGCTAGCCTGTTTAGATCCTGATATCGAAATTATGGATAGTGACACCTTTGTTTCAGCAAAACAGCGTGTGAGAGAAGTACTGGTCGATCAGGCAAAAATGATTGCAGCCGCGCTTGAGTCGGCAAAAACACGTGAGCGGCAGTTGAAGCAACGCCTCGGTGGAAAGATACCGCCAGCTTGGCTCAATCCGATTGCCGCAATGAAGGCGCATGTCGCCGAGTTATGTAGCGATATACTCAGTAATACACCGCCTGATCGACTGATTGATCTGGATCGCTATCTCAGCGCAATCGAAATGCGTTTGGAGAAATTACAGTCACGTTTGCTACTCGATGCGCAGTGGCAACGGGAGATTGATCAAATTGAGTCTGGCTTGAAGCAATTGTGGCCGACCTATCCGACGGACTGGCGGGCGCAGGACCAAAAATTGGTTGACTTGAGGTGGCAAATCGAAGAGTTTCGCGTACTCTGTTTTGCTCAAACGTTGAAAACACGAGATAAAGTGTCATTTAAACGGCTGTCGACTGCCTTGAGGGAATATCGAGAACTATGATTCGTGCGATTGGCTTTGTTATCGCTTTGTTTTGCGTGCCTTTAGTGGTGCACGCTGAAACTGAAAACGATCCATTTGAGGGTTGGAATCGCGCGATGTTCTCGTTTAATCAAAAGGCTGATAAATATGTCCTCAAGCCAGTGGCTGAGGGATATCAAGCCGTCACGCCTGCCCCAGTTCGCAAAGGTGTGAGTAACTTTTTTAATAACCTTGGCGAACCGATCACGGCGGTTAACTCAGTCTTGCAGGCAAAGCCAGGGAAAGCAGCACGGTCGCTGACCCGCTTTGTGTTTAATACCACCTTTGGTTTGCTCGGTATTTTCGATGTAGCAGGTGCTATGGGTATCGAGCGTGAGAATGAAGATTTGGGCCAGACGCTCGCCTATTGGGGGGTTGGCTCAGGGCCGTATCTCGTCCTGCCGGTCTTGGGGCCAAGTAACCTTCGAGATCTTGGGGGTCGTTTTGGTGATCGCCCGCTGAATCCGATCAGCTGGCAAGATGAAGTCGGTACAACAGAATTATTGATCGGAGATGGTATTCAAACGCGCGCGCAATTACTCGGGATGGAGCCGAAATCGGTCGGAGATCCTTACGTCTTGATGCGCAGTGCGTACGAGCAACGCCGCCGATACGAGATCAATGACGGCATCGTCGTTGACCTCTTTCTGGATGATCCCTTCTTGGATGACCCGTCAGTCGCTCAATAGCGATTCGAGAGCTTCTTGGTCTTGAATAAAGCGCGTGATTCCGTCGGCGATTTTTTCGTTGGCCATCGGATCAGAAGCGATCGCTAACAAGAATTCATCACGGGATAACTCTCTTAATGCAACTCCCGATGACTGCGCGTGCTCGAGACCATTGATTGTTCCGTCTCTTGTAGCGAGCTCTTGTAGAAGGGTCGGGGAAATAGTTAGGCGGTCACAGCCGGCTAGCGCGACGACTTGGTCTGCGGTTCGGAACGAAGCGCCCATCACGATTGTTTGAATGCCGTGCCGCTTGTATAAGTCGAGAATACGGCGAACAGATAAAACACCTGGATCTGTTTCTGCCGATGTTGGTGTTTCGCCTTTGGCGACATACCAGTCGTAAATCCGACCAACAAATGGACTGATGAGTGTTGCTTGTGCGTTCGCGGCGGCAATTGCCTGAGCCTCACAGAATAACAGCGTCAAGTTGCACCCAATACCTTCAGCCTCAAGCGCTCTTGCAGCCTGAATACCTTCCCACGTTGATGCGAGTTTGATTAATACGCGCTCTTTCGGCAAACCGAGCTGTGCGTATTTTTCGATAATTTGATGCGCCTGCTCGATCGATGCCTCGGTATTAAATGACAATCGTGCATCGACCTCGGTTGAAATATAGCCCGTGATCCGTCCAGCGATTTCGAATCCAAATCTGACGGCAAGGTCTAACGCTGCTTCTTGAGCTGACTGAAATACGCCACTCGCTAACTTTTCTTTTGTTTGATTGATCAAGCCTTCTGTCACAGCGGATTGGGCTTGTTTAAGGATTAGCGATGGGTTGGTGGTCGCATCAACTGGCTTAAACTGTTCAATTGCCTGAAAGTCAGCTGTGTCTGCGACAACAATACTCAGATTTCTTAATTGGTCGAGTGTGCTTGTCATAAGTTCTCTACGTTTGGGATAGCCCTCAATGCGTCTTCGATGACTGACCAGTCGGCGCCTGGTAAATGAGCGCGTTCGCTTAAAATCCGCCGGAACTGCCGAGCGCCGGGGACCTCATGATACAGACCGACTAAGTGTCTTGTCAGGTGTTTGAGCGGAAATCCCTGCTGGAGAACATCCTCAACGTAAGGTCGGTAGCTTAGGATTGCATCAAAGGCTGATTGGTTTGGTGGATCTTCGTTGAAAATTTCACGATCAACTCGTAATAGGATTTGTGGGTTTTGATACGCAGCACGGCCGACCATGACGCCGTCTAGATTGCCTAATTCATCGATGCATTGATCAATTGTTTTTAATCCACCGTTTAAAATAATTTCTATATCTGGGAATTGTTTTTTTATGTCATGAACTAATTCGTAGTTTAAGGGCGGAATTTCACGATTTTGTTTTGGTGATAATCCGCCTAATATCGCTTTTCGAGCATGAATAATCACATGTTTAATCTGAGCGTGATTGAGCATGCTGATAAAATGAGGAAGGGTATCTTCTGGGTTTTGATCGTCGATACCTAAGCGTATTTTCGCGGTAATTTTTGGCCCAGCTTTTCCTGAGGCACTTTGCATCGCGCTAAAACATTCAGAAACCAGCTCTGGGTTCGCCATTAGAGCTGCACCAAAACATCCGGCTTGCACCCTGTCCGATGGACAGCCGAGATTCAAATTAATCTCATAAAAACCCATCTCTTTCACCCGATGAGTTGCTTGATAGAGTTCGTCTGGGTTTGATCCTCCGATTTGGAGAGCGAGGGGGTACTCGGCGGATGAGTGTTCGGTCAATCGGTCGAGGTCACCATGAATCAAAGCGGGCGCCGTCACCATTTCGGTGTAAAGCAGGGCCTTTTTGGTCAACGTGCGGGCAAATGCCCGCCAGTGACGGTCCGTCCACTCCATCATGGGTGCGGTTGAGAATCGATACGCAGGGATTGCCATGGGTGGAGTTTAACGAAAACTGAGTGATGAGAGCCACTCTCGCCATAATTATTATTATTGAACAAATAACTATTCGTTGAATAAATTAAAAGTAATCTTATTATTCACAAAGACAGTATTATTTTATTTCTTTGTTGAGGATTCTTTTCGTGGAATTAGAACATTTAAGTTTAAGTGAACTACAAGTTCTTCGTGCTCGGGTTGACCAGGAAATGGAAAAAAGACGTGCGCAGGTAAAAAAGGAAGGCTTGGAGAAAATTAAATCCATCGCAGCTGAATATGGATTATCAGCGGATGAGTTGAAATTACTCTCGGGTACAAAATCGTCAGGTAAGCGTGGATCAGTTGCGCCGAAATATCGTGATCCAAATAACGCAGAGAATACTTGGACCGGTCGTGGTCGTAAGCCGAAATGGGTTGAGGCTTTCTTGAGCGGCGGCGGTCGCTTAGAACAGATCACAATCTAGCTCTCTTCAAAGCCTCCAGCTGACGTTATACTCTCGCGCTTGTGGGAGGATTGAATGACTGTTCGTACTCGTATCGCACCCT
>CAJXTO010000109.1 GCA_913061245.1 uncultured Oceanospirillales bacterium | reverse complement strand
CGACATCGCATCTTGAGTCACTCGGTGCTAGCCTCATCACTCGTGCTGAATTTATCGAAAGGATCAACAAACTCATATCATGAGTGGTTTTGAAACACTGAAATTTTTTTCCACCGCACCGCATCCTTGCAGTTATCTCGAGGGGCGAGAAGCGACCACTTTGTTTGTCGAGCCAAGTACGACGCTCACTCCTGAGCAGGTCGTAAAACTTGCCGAGTCTGGCTTTAGACGCTCGGGTCGCTACACCTACAGACCACATTGCGCTCAATGCGCAGCCTGTATTTCAGTGCGCGTCCCGGTTGAGTCATTCAAACCAAAGCGACGTCAAATTCGAACACTCAAAAGAAACCAGGATGTGAGCTTCACAGCCCGAACACCGATCCTGGATGAAGAACGCTACACGTTGTATCGACGATACATCGAGATACGTCATGCCGATGGTGATATGTACCCACCCTCTCCATCGCAATATGAGTCTTTCTTAGCATCAAGCTCAGAGCACGCTTTTTTCTTGGAAGCCCGCATTAATGAGCGACTCATTGCGGTGACGCTGTTCGACGAAATCCCCGGCAACGGCCTGTCTGCCATCTATACGTTCTTTGAGCCAGACGCCGAGTTTGATGCCCGCAGCCTTGGTCGTTTAATGGTCTTACAGCTCATTGAAGTGGCCCGCGGACTTGAACTCCCCTACGTGTATTTGGGCTATTGGATTCGCGATTCAAAGAAAATGGCCTATAAAAACGAATACCGCCCGATTGAGATGCTCATCAACAGTAGGTGGATTCGAGCGGAGTAAGCAGGCATAATCGCGCCTTTCTTACAGCCCGAAGGGAGCCAAATGGCAAAAGAAGATTCAATTGAAATGGAAGGCACGATCGTTGATACGCTGCCAAATACCATGTTCCGCGTCGAACTCGACAATGGTCACGTTGTCACTGCACACATCTCTGGAAAAATGCGTAAGCACTACATTCGCATTTTGACTGGCGACCGTGTCACAGTTGAACTGACACCTTACGATCTGACGAAAGGTCGTATCACATTCCGAGCGCGTTGATCTTTTGCCATCCCGGAATTCCGGGATGACCTAACCTCACGCTGTTTCTTTCGATTTCACCACACGAGGCGTCATTTCGAACGCGAGCTCGTCGTTCTTGTCGACTGTCACAAGCACACTGCCGCCGCCAGCTAAATCTCCAAAAAGAATCGCATCCGCTAATGGACGCTTGATTGAATCTTGGATCAATCGAGCCATTGGACGCGCACCCATCGCTTTGTCATAGCCGCGCTTAGCAAGCCAGCGCATCGCTGAATCATCCAATTCGATCGATACTTTCCGATCATCAAGCTGCGCTTGGAGTTCAGCAATGAACTTATGAACAACCTGCTCGATCACATCTTCAGGTAAGGCACCGAATTGAACGATTGAATCCAAACGGTTTCTGAATTCTGGCGTGAAGAGACGCTTAATTGCCTCCATCGCATCAGTCGTCTGATCCTGTTCGCTGAACCCGATACTGCGCTTCGATAGGCTCTCAGCTCCAGCATTCGTCGTCATGATCAACACCACATGGCGGAAGTCTGCTTTACGACCGTTATTGTCTGTCAATGTGCCGTGATCCATTACCTGCAATAACAGGTTAAAGACGTCAGGGTGCGCTTTTTCAATCTCATCAAGTAGCAACACACAGTGTGGGTTCTTAGTAATCGCTTCGGTTAAGAGTCCGCCTTGATCAAATCCAACATATCCCGGAGGTGCACCAATCAAGCGACTGACAGTGTGGCGCTCCATGTATTCAGACATATCGAATCGAACAAGCTCAATCCCCAATGTTCTGGAGAGTTGTCGACTGACTTCGGTCTTACCAACACCGGTAGGACCTGCAAATAGGAAACATCCGACCGGTTTCCCGTCTTGCTTCAATCCCGCACGAGACAACTTAATCGCTGAACTCATACGCTCAATCGCCTCGTTTTGGCCGAAAACAGTCAGTTTCAGATCACGCTCAAGGTTCTCAAGAACCTCCGTATCTGATTTCGAAATCTGCTTTGGTGGGATCCGCGCGATATTCGCAACCACAGCCTCAATTTCCGGCACACCAATTACCTTTTTGCGACGTGATGGCGGCATGAGACGCTGCATCGCCCCGGCTTCATCAATGATATCGATTGCCTTATCGGGCAAATGCCGATCACTCATGTATTTCGCAGACAATTCAACAGCCGACGTTAACGCAGCCTTGGTATAACGGAGCTCATGGTGCTCTTCAAAGCGCGACTTCAAGCCATTCAAGATTTTGATCGTGTCTTCGATCGAAGGCTCTAACACGTCAACCTTTTGGAAGCGGCGTGCCAACGCACGGTCTTTCTCAAAGATTCCACGGAATTCCTGGAAGGTGGTTGAACCAATGCACTTCAATTGACCCGATGACAACAAAGGCTTCAGAAGGTTCGATGCATCCATCACACCACCCGATGCGGCGCCTGCCCCAATGATGGTGTGGATTTCATCGATGAACAAAATGGCGTGCTTTTCTTTTTCAAGCTCGCCAAGCAATGCTTTCAGACGCTTTTCAAAATCGCCCCGATACTTGGTACCGGCTAACAGCGAACCGAGATCCAATGAATACACCACCGCATCAGCAATGACCTCAGGGACCTGCCCTTCCTCGATTCGGTAGGCCAACCCCTCCGCGATTGCTGTTTTACCAACACCGGCCTCACCCACCAGCAGCGGGTTATTCTTCCGGCGGCGTGACAGTGTCTGAATCACACGGGACAGCTCTTCATCACGACCAATCAATGGATCGATACGGCCTTTTTTGACCTCGGAATTCAGATTAGTGCAATACCCATCAAGATTGGATGTACGCTCTTCACCGGATGCTGACTGATTGGTCTGTGATTCGGATTCAGTCTCACCATCACTGCCTGCTTCTTCAGACTTCGCAATCCCATGACTGATGTAATTCACCACATCAATTCGGGCAATTTCTTGCTGCTTTAAGAAATACACCGCTTGTGATTCTTGCTCAGAAAAAATAGCCACCAGAACATTTGCACCTGTGACTTCCTGCTTTCCTGAGGACTGCACATGGAACACAGCACGCTGCAGTACTCGCTGAAATCCCAAGGTCGGCTGTGTATCACGCTCAGAATCTTCAGGTAACGCCGGAGTTGTCTGGGTGACAAATTGCTCAAGCTCTTCACGGAGCTTGGATAAGTCAGAACCACATGCGTTGAGGACCTGCACGGCAGACGCGTTATCTAATAACCCCAATAACAGGTGCTCAACGGTCATGTATTCATGACGGAGCTCTCTGGCGCGCTTAAACGCGCTATTTAGGGTCACTTCAAGATCACGGCTCAACATACAGTTCTCCTTCTCAATCCTCTGCGATGTCAACCTGACACATCAGAGGGTGCTGATTTTCTTTTGCATACTCAACTACATGCTCCGCCTTCGTTTCCGCAATATCTTTGGGATACACCCCACAGACAGCAGCTCCTTTGGAGTGCACGGTCAGCATAATTTGCGTCGCCTTCTCTTGGTCCATGTTGAAGAATAATTCCAGAACATGAATCACAAATTCCATAGGCGTATAGTCGTCATTGAGCATAATGACTTTATACATCGGCGGCTTTTTCAGCTCCGGCTTCGCAACCGCTAGCCCGTAGTCATCATCCGGATCAAAGCCAGGGATGTCTGGTTCACTCATTGAATCGAAACGTCCTTTGTTACACATTCACTCTATGGGGACAAAACCGCCTGAGTAAAGAGAAACACATCGGAAAGTTTGATGCCAAGACCCGAAGTACAAAAAAGATTCCACGCACCATGATTTATCAATTTAACGTGGCCCAAATGAAATACCCAAAGGATGCGCCCGAAATGCAATCCTTCTTCAATGCTGTTCCACAGGTACAAAGACTCGCAGAAGCTTCACCTGGCTTTATCTGGAGAGAACTCAATGAAGACGATCCAGTCATCGGGCAACGACTTGGCCCTGATTTCATCGTCAACCTATCCGCGTGGGAGAGCTTAGATGCACTTTACGCATTCGTATTTAGTCAGTCACATCGCCAGATCATGATGGCGCGTGACAACTGGTTCACACACGTCGGCAAAGCACTCTCTGTCGCCTGGTTTGCAAACGAAGCGCCCTACCCCACGTGGGATCAAGCAATTGATCGTCTTGAAACGCTTTGGAAGCAAGGTCCAACAGAAGAGGCTTTTGATTACAGTTGGGCACACAGAGCAGGTTTAGTGACACAAACATTCCAAATTTAGGC
The DNA here is from genome assembly GCA_913061245.1 of uncultured Oceanospirillales bacterium. GTDB lineage: Bacteria > Pseudomonadota > Gammaproteobacteria > Pseudomonadales > Litorivicinaceae > HIMB30. The sequence goes on along the minus strand of CAJXTO010000109.1, from coordinate 1,077 downwards.
AATAAAAAACCCCGGAAGCTTTCGCCGCCGGGGCTTTCTCTGAAGCAATCGCTTACATGTTATTGATCATTTCCTGACCAAACTCTGAACACGACATCAGCGTTGCATCATCCATCAAACGTTCGAAGTCATAAGTCACTTTCTTCGACTTAATCGCACCTTCCATACCTTCGATGATCAGATCGGCTGCTTCAAACCAACCCAAATGACGGAGCATCATTTCAGCTGACAGGATCAATGAACCTGGGTTCACCTTATCCTGACCTGCATACTTCGGTGCTGTACCGTGAGTTGCTTCGAAAATCGCAACCTCTGCACCAATGTTGGCACCTGGAGCGATACCAATACCACCCACCTGAGCAGCCAATGCGTCAGAGAGGTAGTCGCCGTTCAAGTTCAAAGTTGCAATCGCACTGTATTCTGCTGGACGCAACAGAATCTGCTGAAGCATGGCATCTGCGATAACGTCTTTAACGACGATGTCATTGCCTGTCTTAGGATTCTTGATAACACACCAAGGACCGCCATCAAGCAATGTTGCACCAAACTCTTCACGAGCGAGTTCGTAGCCCCAATCCTTAAATGCACCTTCAGTGAACTTCATGATGTTGCCTTTGTGGACCAGCGTCACACTTGGCAAATCATTGTCGATTGCATACTGGAATGTCTTACGAACTAAGCGCTGCGTACCTTCTTTCGATACAGGCTTGATACCAATACCGCAGTTTTCTGGGAAACGAATCTTCGTTACGCCAAATTCGTTGCGAAGAATATCGATCAGCTTGTCAGCTTCTGGCGTACCCGCCTGGTATTCAACACCCGCATAGATGTCTTCTGAGTTCTCACGGAAGATCACCATGTTGGTCTTTTCTGGCTCTTTCACAGGGCTTGGAACGCCTGTGAAGTAACGAACTGGACGTAGACAGAGGTACAAATCCAACTGCTGACGCAAAGCAACGTTCAATGAACGAATACCGCCACCGACTGGTGTGGTCAGAGGGCCTTTGATACCGACCTTGTACTCTTTAAATGCTTCAAGTGTTTCTTCTGGAAGCCACTCGTCAGCGCCATATGTCG
>CAJXTO010000108.1 GCA_913061245.1 uncultured Oceanospirillales bacterium | reverse complement strand
TTTGAAATCGGTCGTGACGGAGTGCGGGCGGCAGATACTTTGAGCCGAGGCCAGTTGAAAATAGCAAATTTGGCTTTGGTTTTATCGCAGCTGCAAGCCGCAGCCGGATTAGGAATATCGCCGGTTTTGTGTCTGGATGATATAGGCGCTGAGCTTGATGGGGATTTTCTGTCGCGCGTCTGGAGAGAGGTGTTGGCGAGCGAGGTTCAAGTCCTCGCCACTGGAATTAGTGTAGAACGAACCGGTTTGGATTCAGGTTGGTTGCGGGATGCAAACGTGTTTCACGTGAAACACGGAATTGTTGAGTTGAAGTAAGGAAAAATGATGGAACAGAACCAGTCGCCAGCGAATTATGACGGTAGCTCGATTAAGGTCCTAAAGGGGCTAGAGGCTGTCAGAAAGCGCCCAGGGATGTATATCGGAAACACCGATGATGGAACTGGTCTGCATCACATGGTTTTCGAGGTGGTTGATAACTCAATCGACGAAGCGCTGGCGGGCCACTGCGATTTAATTGACGTAATCATACATACCGACGGTTCGGTGACTGTCCAGGATAACGGTCGAGGGATCCCTGTCGATGCGCATGAAGAAGGTAAGAGTGCAGCAGAGATTATTTTGACGGTGCTTCATGCAGGCGGAAAGTTCGATGAAAACTCATACAAGGTGTCCGGTGGTCTTCATGGCGTAGGCGTGTCGGTTGTAAACGCGCTGAGCGAAAAATTGGTGTTGACGGTACGGAGAGATGGTTCTGTTTGGGAGCAGGAGTATCGTCACGGTGATCCGCAGGCTCCGTTGGCGCCGGTAGGCACGACGTCCGAAACCGGAACGACCGTTCGATTTAAGCCCTCCGCTGACACGTTCGCGATTACAGAGTTTAGTTATGACGTGCTGGCAAAACGTCTTCGCGAATTGTCGTTTTTGAATTCTGGCGTTCGAATTAAGCTGACTGAGGAAAGCTCGGGGCAGTCGGAAGTTTTTGAATATGAGGGTGGGCTGTCAGCGTTTGTTGGCTACTTGGGGAAGAATAAAACCTCTATTTGCGATGTCTTCCATTTTACTTCACCTGAGCGTGAGGACGGTATCGGTGTGGAGGTGGCGCTTCAGTGGTATGAGACTTATCAAGAGAACATCTTTTGTTATACCAACAACATTCCTCAGAAGGATGGTGGAACTCATTTGGAGGGTTTTAGGGCGTCGTTAACGCGTTCGTTGAACCAGTATATTGAGGAAGAGCAACTTCTGAAAAAGGCGAAAGTTGCAACATCCGGTGATGATGCGCGTGAAGGCCTGACAGCGATCATTTCGGTGAAGGTTCCAGATCCCAAGTTTTCGTCGCAGACCAAAGACAAGCTGGTTTCTCAGGAAGTTAAAACTGCGGTTCAGCAGGAGATGCGCGAGGCATTTCAAACTTTCTTGGCCGAGCGCCCTTCAGAAGCGAAGCAAATCGTGGCGAAAATGATCGATGCGGCACGGGCGCGTGAGGCTGCTCGGAAGGCGCGCGAGTTAACCCGTCGCAAGGGCGCGCTCGATATTGCTGGACTCCCAGGAAAGCTTGCTGATTGTCAGGAGAAAGATCCGGGGCTGTCAGAGCTGTTCCTTGTGGAGGGTGACTCCGCGGGTGGCTCGGCAAAGCAAGGTCGGGATCGTAAGACCCAAGCTATTCTCCCTTTGAAGGGTAAGATCTTGAATGTCGAGAAGGCTCGCTTCGATAAGTTGTTGAGTTCTCAAGAGGTCGGGACGCTGGTGACTGCATTGGGGTGCTCTATTGGGCCGGAATTCGACATCGACAAGCTGAGGTACCACAAAATTATAATCATGACGGATGCTGATGTTGATGGGGCGCACATTCGTACATTGTTATTAACCTTCTTCTATCGCCATTTAAAAGAAGTAGTTGAGCGGGGGCATGTCTATATCGCACAGCCACCACTTTATAAGGTGAAGCGGGGTAAACAAGAGCAGTATCTGAAGGACGAAGCTGCACTCGATGCTTATTTGACGAATATGGCTCTAGACGGTGCCGCTGTGCATCCTGTCGCGGGTGATCCAATTTCTGGTGAGGTGCTTGAGCGGCTGTTTGAAACTTATCGCGCAGGTCGGGGCGTTGCTGAGAAGTTATATCGGTTATACCCATATGAAGCGTTGCACGGGATGTTATTTGTGGACCCAATCACGGTTGGGGAGCTTAAAGATGTGACTCGCCTCGAGCGATTTGCCAAGGAGTTAGCTGAGCAGTTGCCGAGCGATCCTCGTGAAGGCATGTTCTTTAAAGTTCTTGTGGAGCCTGATCCAGAACGAAGCGAGTCTAGAATTGTTGTTGAGCGAATACAGCATGGTCTAACTGACCGGTTTGTCTTCGGTCATCAATTCTTTGATGGGGGCGACTTCGCGCAAATATCGAAGGCCGCTAGCCTGCTCGTTGGCTTAATCGGTAGTGGTGCCAGCGTATCACGCGGTGAGAAGTCCGTAGAGGTCTCTGGATTTGAGCAGGCTTACGACTGGCTAATGTCCGAAGCCAGACGCGGCCCTCAGATCCAGCGTTATAAAGGTCTTGGTGAAATGAATCCGGAGCAGCTGTGGGAGACGACAATGGACAGTACGACGCGTCGCCTTCTTAAAGTAACAGTCGAGGATATGATTGCAGCGGACCAGATATTTGTTACTTTGATGGGTGATGAAGTCGAGCCCCGTCGTGAGTTCATCGAGGCCAATGCACTGAACGTATCTAACCTGGACGTTTAATGACGGGCTAAGAGCCAATCTGTGAATTCGCTGAGGTTTTGGAATATGGGGGTTGTTTCACGTGAAACAGTCCCTTTTTTTAGCTCCCCTTGCCCTTTGCCAGTCAACACAAGAGCCGCCCGAATACCCATGCGATGAGCGCACTGGACATCCTTGCTTGTGTCGCCAACCATCCAGGTGGTGTCAGGATCTAAAGGAAATTGTTCGTTGATGGCCGCAAGGAGCCCAGTGTTCGGCTTTCTGCACGCGCAGGATTGATCTGGGTGGTGGGGACAATATGCAATCATGTGAATGTGGCCGCCGATTAGTCGAAGTTCATTCAACATTTTTTGATGAATCATCGCTAGAGTCTCGAGATCAAATAGACCCCTCCCCAGTCCGCTCTGATTGGTCGCGACGCAAACGTTATATCCGCTTTCATTTAGCCGCACAATTGCCTCAAGCGATCCCGGAATTGCAACCCACTCGGCAGGATGTTTGATGTAGTCATCAGAGTCATGGTTGATGACACCATCACGATCAAGAACGATGGTTGGCATGAGCGCTATTGCTGAATCAGGCTGAAATCAGCGACAAGGCGGTATGCATCCCGAACCAGGCGGCACAGCTCGAGTCGGTTTGCCCGCACATTTTCATCGTCAGCGTTGACCATCACGTTTTCAAAAAAAGCGTCAGAAGCCGGCTTCATTGTAAGAAGGCTTGAAATGGCTTCCGAAAACGTTTCACGTGAAACAGCTTTCTCTACCTGTGTTGTTACGCTTGTCACCGTATCGAACAAAGCTTGTTCCGAAGGGTCCCTAAATAGGCTGGGATCGATCGAACCAACCCCCAATTCAAAGTCTTTCAGCAAATTCACAACACGCTTGTTGGTGGCAACCAGTGCGGCGAATTCAGGGCTTTCCGAGAAATCGACTAATGCTTTAACGCGAGTCTCTGTTTGAGCTGTTGATAGGCCATTTGTCTCTTGAACAGCCACAACAATGTCATGTCGATACCCTGAATCAGTCAGCCGGACTCGTTCTCGGTCCTTGATGAACTGAACCAATTGATCATGCGCGCCCTCAGCCGAACCTACAGGCTGGGCATCAAGCGCGCGACTAATCCATCCAGCGAGATCGAGTTTCAGTAGGGAGTGCTCATTCAGACGCAAAATACCAATTGCCGCCCGTCGCAGTGCAAACGGGTCCTTACTGCCGGTAGGCGGCTGATTAATCGCAAACAAGCCCGCTAAAGTGTCTAAGCGATCAGCTAGGGCAAGTAGTGTTCCGTAAACGTCCTCGGGTACTGAATCCGAGGCACCGGCAGGCTGATAGAGCCCCTGAATTGCCTGGCTGACTTCAGGAGACTCATTATCGAGCGCAGCATAGATCGTTCCTATTTTCCCTTGGAGTTCGTCGAACTCCAATACCATTTCAGATACTAGGTCGCACCGCGATAAACTGGCAGCGCGTTTCATCACTGTGGTATCGGCATTGATAGCGGCCGCCATCTCACAGGCTAAAGCACAAACGCGATTAGTTTTCTCTCCAAGAGACCCTAGCTTGGGATGGAATGTAATCGAATCTAATTGTTCGCGTCGCGACTCCAGCGTTAGTTTTTTATCTGTCTCGAAGAAGAACTGAGCGTCTGACAAACGGGCGCGGATTACACGCTGGTTTCCAGAAACTACCTGAGACGCATCCCGACTCTCTATGTTAGATACGGTGATAAATTTATTAGATAACTTGTCATTCTCAGTTCTGGTATGAAAGTACTTTTGGTGACCTTTCATGGCAGCTATCAAAGCAATGTCAGGTACATCTAAAAAGCGTTCTTCAAATTCGCCACACAGACCAACTGGCCATTCCACCAAACAATTAATTTCTGTGAGAAGTTTGTCGTCAGCTTCCACCGTAACGCCGTTTGAAGCAGCAGTGGATTGGATGGTCGACCACGTGGCTGCTTTCCGAGCCTCAAAGTCAGCGATTACATAAGCACTCATGAGGCGTTCACGGTACTCGCTCGCGGTGGTGAGTCGGATTGACCCGGGCGCCATGAACCGATGTCCGAATGTTTGGTTGTTGCTCTCTAGCCCAAATGCGGTGAATGGGACAACGGCATTATCGAGCATTGCTAAAACCCAATGCACGGGCCTTGGAAACTCATCTCGACCGCTACCCCAGCGCATCGGCTTCGATAAAGCAAGATCGTTAACCACAGATTGGCAAATTTCACCCAATACCTCTGACGCAGGTTTTCCGCTTTCAATTCCGCGATACACGACCCATTGGCCTTTTTCAGTATCAACGACAGAGGTGTCTTCAGGCGCGATATTGAGGCCCCGACAAAAGCCAAGCAGAGCTTTCGTTGGTTCGTTACCCTGAAAAGCTGCTTGAAACGCTGGACCTCTTCGCTCAAATGGTTTGTCCTCGGACGTCTCATCAACACCCTCAATGACAACACCAAGTCGCCGCGGTGCTGCAATCACAGAGAGCGATTTGTACCCAAGCAGCGCGTCTTTTAGCTTTTGAGCGAACAAATTTTCGAATTGGGTGTTTAAAGAGGGAAGCGACGATGAGGGAAGTTCTTCACAACCGAGTTCAAATACAAAAGTCATTATCCTTTGGCTCCTTCCAATACTTCCGCTCTCAACTT
>CAJXTO010000107.1 GCA_913061245.1 uncultured Oceanospirillales bacterium | reverse complement strand
TCGTTGTTCCGACGAGACCCCTGTCGGACGTTGAAACCCCGGTGTGAGCTACCGGGGTTTTTTATTATGCGTGGCCCTCTAGATGATGAGTAATCCAAGCAGATGCGTCTTCTATGCCTGTTTTATCGAGGCTTGAAAAGTTGAGTACAAGCGAATTCGGGCGTTGTTTCTGAACAGATAATCGAGATTTGGCTGCTTGGTTGCGGCTTAGTTTGTCGCTTTTGGTGAGCAGCAGGAGTGTATCCATTTCACGATGGTCGGCAAATGACAACATCTGTTGGTCCAGAGCAGTCATTGGGTGCCGCACATCCATTAACAGAACGAGGCCAGTGAGTGTGCGACGTTCGGCAAGGAACTCACCTAAGTGTTGCTGCCACTGTTTTTTCATAGCTTCTGGAACTTTAGCAAATCCGTAACCCGGTAAATCCACCAAGAATCCGCCTGTTCCTGGCACTTCGAAAAAGTTGATGAGCTGTGTTCGGCCCGGTGTTTTAGAGACTCGAGCAAGACTTTTTTGGCCAGTCAGTGTATTCAGGGCGCTTGATTTGCCGGCGTTGGATCGACCACAAAACCCGATTTCGGGACCACATTCTGGAGGGCAATGATCAAGCGTTGGTGCGCTAATCAAAAACTTGGTTTGAGCCAGTCTTGGGTCGAGCTGTGTATCGCGCACTGTAATTAAATCCTTCACTGCATAAATCTCAGGTGCAATGTATACTACGGCATCGAAAAACGTATCGCTTTCCCAACAAAGAGATGAAACGAATGAAGTCATTAATCACCGTTATTGGATTGACCCTGGCCTCGACGGTTGCCATGGCCGCTGATTCTGCAGCGACTAACGCGTATGTCGGCAATGCTGACCAAGGTAAAGCAAAGAGTGCTGTTTGCGCTGGTTGTCATGGTGCTGACGGCAATAGTGCTGCTGCAGATTATCCGAAATTGGCAGGTCAGCATGCGAGTTATTTAGAGTCCTCGCTCAAGGCGTATCGTGATGGCTCTCGAGCCAACGCGATTATGGCGGGTTTCGCTGGTGCGCTGTCAGATGAAGATATTGCAGATTTAGCTGCATATTTTTCAACACAAGCAACATCAGCTGGGGCTGTTGAAGCAGATTTGGTTGTACGCGGTGAGCAGTTATATCGATTCGGTGACTCCGAGAAGGGTGTGAGTGCTTGTGCTGCGTGTCATGGTCCAACTGGTGCTGGGGTAGCTTCAGCTGTTTTCCCATCATTGAAAGGACAGTGGGCTGGCTATACAGAAGTGCAATTAAAGGCTTTCCGTGACGGACTGCGTGTAAATGCAATGATGAACGGCGTTGCGAAAAACATGTCGGATGCTGATATCAAAGCGGTCGCAAGCTATGTCGGAGGCCTTCAGTAATGTTGAAGCGCTTCCTTTCTACAATCGTTATCGGTCTTGGCTTGATGCTCAATCAAGCGTGTTCCGCTGATGGATTCCAGGAAGGAGTTCACTACCAAACCCTCGCGAAGCCGGTGGTCACATCTGACCCAGCAAAGGTCGAGGTTCTGGAATTGTTTTGGTATGGATGCCCACATTGTGATTCGCTTGATCCAGCGTTAAAAGCTTGGGTTCAGAAGCTTCCTAGTGATGTAAATTTCGTCAGGATGCCGGTCGTATTTGGCCGCTCTTGGGAGATGCATGCACGGATGTTTTGGGTCGCTAAGAACCTAGGCATGCTGGAGACTATCCATGAGCCCTTGTTCAACGCGATTCATCGCGAAGGGCAGCGTCTGCAGCGTGTTGACGACGTCGTCGCATTTTTTGAGCGATATGGTGCAGATCCATCGGTTGTAAAGCGCGAGCTTGATGGGTTTGCGACAGAAAGCGCATTACGTCTTGCTGATGCAAGGGTCCGTGCCTATGGGATTCAAGGTGTTCCAGCACTTGTCGTGAACGGACAATTTGTCACCGGTGTTTCACAAGCGGGTGGCGAAGATCAATTATTCAAGCTACTTGACGAACTCATCGCAAAATCACGTCAAAAGTAAGCATGAAGCCAACTCAGTTTTTGAGTTGGCTTGTTTATCTCTTAGAAGTCAATCAAATCCGATGCGGTCGCTTTCTGCTCACGCAGAGCTTTTGCATACGCTGAGTCCATCAAATCGATTTCAACTGTAAGGTCTGGAGTCAAACTGAAGGCTTTTGTTCGACGGATACGCGTGCGCAACTCTTGAGTTTCTGCATCATCACGATATAGATGGAAAAAGCGTAGAAATTGCTTATCGTTCGACTCAATTTCTGAAAGAGCGGAGTAGCATGGAGTCACGCGTCCGTATTTGTTACAGATACGATTGACCAATTTAGCTTGGGTTTTCTCATCGTTCGGGAGACCTTCTTGGCGATAAAAAATACGAACGATCTTCCCTTCTGGATCATGCGTAATCGTCAGAAACTCTTTCGCTGGGCTTTCCAAACTCTGGAAGTCATCAACTGTATCGCCAATTCTAAGTCCTGCGACATCAAAAGCCATGGCTGCCTGGGACAGAGAGAAAGCGATTGCTGCAAACAAAAGCCGTGATTTAGTTCGGTACATCTTCATAAATTCCAGTGTAGCGTAATCGGTTCAGTTAAGTCTGTTTGTTAAAGTTGCTGTAAGCGCGATCAAGCAGATCTAATGCCTCGTCGACTTGAGTGTTCGAAATGATCAAAGGCGGTGCAAATCGATGGACGTTGGGTCCAGCAACTAGGGTCATCAGCCCTTCTTTCATGGTCAACGTGGAGAGCTCACCTGAGCGGCCACCATACTCATCTTTCAAAACAGCCCCAATCAGTAGGCCTTTTCCACGAATTGTTTTGAACAATTCATGCTTTGAGTTCAACGCATTGAGTCCATCCATCAATTGCTGACCACGAGCAACCACGTTGCTAAGAAGCTCGGCTGAATTGATGATCTCGAGAGCTTTTCCAGCAACTGCAGTTCCAAGTGGGTTTCCCCCATATGTGCTGCCATGTGTTCCAGCCACTAAATGTTCGGAAATCCATTCTTTACAAAGCATGGCCCCGATGGGGAAGCCGCAACCAAGACTTTTAGCACTACTTAAAATATCTGGAGTAATGTCGCTGTGTTGGTAGGCGAATAGTTTACCAGTCCGCCCCATACCTGTTTGCACTTCATCGACGATCAACGCAGCACCCACGCGGTCGCAGGCAATACGGATTTTCTCGAAAAATGTGGGACAAATCGGGCGCACTCCGCCTTCCCCTTGCACCGCTTCAACCATCACAGCACACGTTTTTTCCGAAATTTGAGCTTCAAGCGCATTACAGTCGTTAAAGGGAAGGTGTGTAAATCCTTCTGGCATGGGTCCAAAGCCAGTTCTGTATTTTGGCTGACCGCCGGCAGTTACGGTCGCAATTGTTCGGCCATGAAATGCATCGTTGAAAGCAATAATCTCGTGCTTTTCAGGTCCGTGTAAGTCAAATGCTGCTTTGCGCGCTGCTTTAATAGCAGCCTCGTTAGCTTCTGCTCCCGAGTTACAAAAGAACACACGATCTGCGAATGTGGCTGCTACAAGCGCCTTTGCGAGTTCGATTGCTGGCTCATTTGCCAGCACATTTGAAAGGTGCCACACCTTGTTGGCTTGCTCGGTTAAGGCTTTTACGACATCGGGATGACAATGCCCTAGTGCGCTTACGGCAATTCCGCCAGCGAGATCTAAGTATCGTTCGCCCGATTGTCCAAATAGCTCACAGCCTTGTCCTTTCACAATAATTGTAGGAGGTAGGCCGTAATTCGGTGTCAGTACTTGTTGATAGTCAGATAAATTAGTCATGAAGCATCATCTCGATGTGGGCACACACACTACGGCCCAACGCTCCGAGATGATACCCACCTTCGAGGATAGATACGATACGTGATTGACTATGACGATTTGCGATGTCGTTTATTAATGTCGTGATCCAACGATAATCGTCTTCAACGAGATTCAGCTCACCTAGTGGATCTTCTGTGTGCGCATCGAAGCCTGCCGAAATCAAAATTAATTCTGGCTTGAACTGATCAAGTGCCGGGAAAAAATCCGTTTCGACTTTCTTTCTAAATTCCAAACCATCAGATCCCGCATTAATAGGCGTTAGAACCAGATGTTCGCCTGGAGTATCAAAGTGTCTGTTGGGATAAAATGGATGCTGAAACGAAGAGCACACCATCACGCGCTCATCATCTTTAAAAATGTCGACGGTTCCATTGCCGTTATGGACATCGAAATCAATGATTGCGACGCGCTCAAGACCGTGGTGTTCAATCGCATGTAAGGCGGCAACAGCTACGTTATTGAATAAGCAAAATCCCATGGCCAATGCTTTTTCCGCATGGTGTCCTGGAGGCCTTGTTGCGCAGAATGCGCGCTGAATATCACCTGCCATCACACGGTCAACGGCCTGGCATCCAGCGCCAGCTGCAAGAAGGGCAGCTCGGAGCGATCCAGGTCCCATCGATGTGTCACCGTCTACAGGAATTAAATCACCATTAATCGCGTCGTACCCTATTTGCTCGATTTCATGAACGTACTGATGAGGGTGCGCTCTTTCTATGAGATCAAGTTCAGCCGGCTCTGCATCGAATCGCGTCAGATCGAGCATTAACCCTTGGGCTTGTAGGCGGGTATCGATTGCTTGCAGTCGCATGGGACTTTCGGGGTGCATGTGCCCCATGTCGTGAATCATGCAATCTGAGTGAGTGAAATAACCGATATGCTTCATAGCAGACTCCAACTAGTCTGCAAACTGTATCACTGGCCACCCTTGATCTTTGGCAAGTTCGGCTAATGACTGATCTGGATCAACGACGAATGCCTGGTCAGCCCTCTCAAGGAGTGGTCTATCGTTAATCGAGTCTGAATAGAAATGGATGGTCGTTGCTTTGGCACCTTGAGAGTCAAGCCATGCATCGAGTGCTGCGATTTTTCCTTCTTTATAGGTCGGGATGCCTGTTAGTTCGCCCGTGTATTTGCCATTAACAACCTCAAACTCGCATCCAAGGTAGCTTTCAACACCATGGAGGCTGGCGATCGGTTCTACGATGAATGTATTTGTCGCTGAAATGATCAGCGTGTGGAAGCCCTCGATCTTATAGGCTTGGATGCACTCTAGAGCTTTGATCTGTAGTTGTGGACGAACAATGTCTTGGATGTATTGATCTCTCCAAGCTGTTACCTGTTCGATTGAATAATTTTGCAAAACCTCGCATGCAAACCGCTGATACGCACGGATATCGAGTTTGGCCTCGAGGTAATCCTGATAAAACCGTTCATTATTGTCGTGGTAGTAGGCTTCATCGACAGCGTCGATATCGATCAAGAATTGGTTCCATGCCTTGTCACTATCGAATGGAAGAAGGGTGTGGTCGAGGTCGAAAATGGCAAGTTGCATAGAATTTGTCTTGTTTGATTGAGTGATTTG
>CAJXTO010000106.1 GCA_913061245.1 uncultured Oceanospirillales bacterium | reverse complement strand
CTTGATGGGCTTGTTTCAGTACCCGACATGGACACTGCAACATACTTTCAAAAACTTGCGCGATGCCCGGTAATGCCGCCGTTCCACCACACAAGACAATCCCTGTTGACGCTTCTTCAAAACGGCCTGATTGCCGAAGACGCTCACCCAATATTTCTGCGATTTCCTCAACTCGCGGCTGAATGAATGCCGTGAGTTGCTGCAAGCTAATATTTTCAGCTGGCCGATCGGCGAGCTTTTTGACCTGCACTGTGTCTTTTGGAGGCGCGAAGCTTGTATGCGCATAGCCGTATTGCACTTTCAAATGCTCAGCATCACCAAGTGGCGTTTTCAGCGCCACAGCCAGATCGTGGGTAAGTAACTCACCACCCATTGGCATCACTTGCATCCAGGCTGGCGCCCCTTCAGAGATCACCATGACATCGGTTGTACCAACGCCAATATCAGCAATACAGACTCCTAGTTCCCGTTCGTCAGGTAGCACTAACTGACTGACCGCGAGTGCAGAAGGGACCAAGACAGCAGCTTCAAGACCCGCGAGTCGCAGGCATTTTTTCAAGTTATTAACCACGTGCGTTGCGCCGGTAATGACATGCACATGAGCATCCAATCGATTTCCGGTCATACCTTGAGGCGAGCGAATGCCGGTTTGACTATCCAGCGTGAACGACCGTGGGATCACACTTAAAATCTCACGCTCTGGAACCTGCGCTTGCGCCTGAACCTGCTCCATTGCTTGCGTCAGCAAGACGTCTGTGACTTCGCGATGGTTCAGCATCACGGTGCCTGATATATCCTGACCAAGCAGGTGAGATCCGCCGACAGAGACCAAAGGATCGGACAATTTGGTACCTGCCATTTGATTTGCTTCGGCGACTGCACGCACGAGAGCCTCGACCACTGAGTCGATCTGAATCACAACACCCTGCTTTAAGCCACCAGATCGCGCACGTCCAAGGCCTCGGACAACGATTCGACGCGCATCAGTAATCTCAGCAACTGCCGCTGTGATCTGACTCGAGCCGATGTCGATGACCAACATATGATTCACTCGACAGCCCTCCAAGCCAATGCAACGCCATTGTCATAACGCGCATCGATCTCCTGGAGCTTGGCAAGCTTCTCGTCTTCGAGACGATTCAATACATCACGTGCACGCGATAGACGACCCAAAATATCATCGCGCCCCAACTGCACATTGATGCCGTTCTCCAGCGTAATCTGCCAACCCATGTCATGGCCGCGAGAAACTGAGATGACCTTAGAAAAGTCAGATAAGCGATCAGAGAACACGCCGTAATGACTATAGACCTGCATTGTTTCTGACAACGCGCCGTACAGTCTTGGTAACGGTTCATTGACAGGCTTTGGTGGTTCAAACAGATCACCAGACAAACCTAAGTACTGCGTGTCGTTGTAAATCGCGACCGGGCGCTGTTCTGTAATTTCAATTAATAGCGTATCCGGCCACACCCGACGTGCGGATGCACTAGCGATCCAAGGATGTGACTCAACTTCTGAAATGACCTGGCCCAAGGTTGTGTCCAAATAATTTCCATTAAACCGAATGCTCAGATCACGAGTCAGACTATCGGCATCCAAGTATCGCAAGTCACCTTGAAGTTGGACTTGGCGAATTTGCACATCTTGCAACAAGTGACTTAAGCCACTGGCTGCGATCGATCCGGTGACACCAAGGCCGATCAAAAGCATCAATACTTTCCAGTGGGTTAACGTGCGATTCGCTATTTGCTGCATTGTCATGGCGAGACCTCCGCATCCAGAAGGATCTGTTCAATCAACATGGGCATATCCATCCCTGAAGCGCGCGCTGCTTTTGGTACCAGAGAGTGACTTCCCATGCCTGGGACTGTATTGCACTCAACAAGAAGTAAATGGCCTGTTTCATCCATCATGAAATCGATTCGGCCCCATGTGCGACAGCCGAGAGCATCAAACGCTTCAAGAGCCATTTGCTGGGCTTCTGCCTCGAGTTCAGGACTTAACCCAGATGGAATCTGATACTCAGTATCATCAGCCTGATACTTCGCCTCGTAGTCGTAAAATTCAGAACTTGGACGGATCCCAATGACAGGCAGTGCCAAGCCACGAACAACACCAACAGTAAATTCAGGGCCAGGTAATAAGGGTTCGACTAAGACTCGAGTATCGTGTTTCAGTGCATCGATTAACGCGGCCTTCAATTGATCTCCACCATGGACGACGTGCGCGCCAACTGAGGAACCCTCATGAGCTGGTTTGACAAACAGCTCCGGCCCCAAGCGCTTAACGCAGATATCGGCTTGCTCAAGATCATTCACAACGACCATTGGAGCGGTTGGTAGACCTAAGGATTCCCATACTTGTTTAGTCCGAGGTTTATCCAATGCCAGTGCTGAAGCACCAACACCAGAACCGGTGAATGGAATTCCGAGCGCACATAGCAATCCTTGAAGCACTCCGTCTTCACCTGGGCGACCATGGACGAGATTAAAGACGCGAGTTGGATTCGCTGCCATCAACGGTTCAACCAATCCATCCTTGATATCGATTTCGATCGGCGTGATACCCAGATCGCGCATCGCTTCCGCTACGGTTTCTTTACCATCACGTGAGACATTGGCTTCAGATCCAACTCCGCCATACACAAGCGCGACTCGTTCGTTTGCCCAATTCATTGATCACCTCCAAGTGTTGCCACCATTTGAGATGGGAGCCGTCCAATTGAACCGGCGCCTTGAATTAACACCACGTCATTCGACTCAACCAGCGCATTCACACGCTCAATCACCTGATCGAATTCGCCTTCAACATAAGGACGACAATGACCAAGCCGACGAATACTTTGTGCAAGATCTTTGGATTCGGCGCCAACGATTGGCGCCTCACCCGCCGGATAGACAGGCATTAAGACAAGCTCATCGGCACGATTCAGTACGGACACAAAATCATCAAAGAGATCTTGTGTTCGGGAATAGCGATGTGGCTGGAATACGCTTACCAAGCGGCGACCCGGATATGCACCTCGAACCGCATCGAAAGTCACTTCAAGCTCCTTTGGATGATGTCCGTAGTCATCAATGACAGGAATTTGCTGACCGTCTTTTTCAATAAATCCAGTTAACTGGAAACGGCGCCCAACACCTTGGAACTCGCTCAATGCTTTAATTAACGACTCATCATTCACACCCAAATGATCCGATAGCGCGATGACTGCGAGGGCGTTCAGTACATTGTGACGACCAGGCATCGAGAGCGTCACCTTCAGGTTGTTTTCATCAGGGCGCGCAACCTCGAAATGAGTTTTCAGACCGTCGGTTTTGATATTCACAGCGCGGTAGTCAGCCTCAGAGTCGATACCGAATGTGAGGAATGTTCGACCCACAGTCGGTAGAAGCTCTGTTACGACTGGATCATCTGCATTCGCAATCACCAAACCGTAAAACGGAAGATTCTGTAAGAATTGAACGAAGGTTTGTTTCAGTCGCTCGAAATCTCCGCCGTAAGTCGACATGTGATCCGCATCGATATTCGTGACAATCGCAATCATCGGCTTCAAGACAAGGAACGACGCATCGCTCTCGTCAGCTTCTGCGACCATGTATTGACTCGCACCTAAGCTTGCATTCGTATCCGCCTGGTTGAGCTTTCCGCCAATGATGTAGGTTGGATCAAGTCCACCTTCAGCCAATACCGATGCTGCAAGCGATGTCGTGGTTGTTTTGCCATGCGTGCCAGAAATCGCAATGCCATGCTTGAATCGCATCAGTTCAGCCAACATTTGCGCTCTCGGAATGACTGGGATTCTGGCATTCAAAGCGGTCGCAACCTCAGGGTTCGTGCGATCAATTGCACTCGATACCACTACAACTTCAGCGCCTTCGATATTCGATTCATGATGGCCAATATGGATCGTCGCCCCCAGACGAGCGAGCCGGTCAGTCGCTGGACCTTCACGAAGGTCTGATCCAGATACTAAATACCCCTGGTTCAGAAGGACTTCCGCAATTCCGCTCATACCCACTCCACCGATACCGACAAAGTGCATGTGTTGGATTTGTCCCATCCGATTAACCACGAGCGACCTCCATCACACGATCAGCAACCGTTTGCGTTGCTTCTGGTTTAGCGACAGAACGCGCAGCACGGGCCATCTGTGTCAGGTTTTCTGGAGCACGAAGAATGTCTGAGAGTTTTGCAACGAAGATATCGAGATCTTTTTCTTGAACAACGACCGCTGCACCCGCGTTTTGTAATTGCTGGCCATTTTTCGTTTGATGATCATCAACCGCGTAAGGAAATGGGATAAGCACCGACGGCATCGCTGCACTTGCTAATTCTGAGACAGTGAGCGCACCCGCGCGGCAAACGACAATATCCGCCTCCCGATACGCCTCATCCATTCGACTGATAAAGGCAACGACTGTGGCATCAAGGTCAAGCGCTTGATACTGATCATCAACCTGATCCTTACCCGAGACACCCGTTTGGTGGGTAACCTCAATTCCAAACTGACTGGCGACAGCTTTTAACTTTTCAGGCAACTGCTCGTTCAGTGACTTCGCACCTTGAGAACCACCGATTACGAGGACTCGAGTCGTATCGCTTGGTTGATGACCGTCTGCGATGCGTTGACGACCGACTGAATCGATTTCCGGACGAATTGGGTTGCCCACGCATTCAGCACCCTCAATCACATCTGGAAACGCCGTGAGTACCCTGGATGCAAACTTGGCCAAATATTTGTTAGTCATACCCGCCACCGCGTTCTGTTCATGGATCACGACTGGAACTTTGGTGATTTTGGCGGCGATACCACCAGGCCCTGCTGGATAACCGCCAAATCCCACGCAAACAGATGGTTTGAGTCGGAGCATCAAGATGAGCGCCTGAACAACTGAAATACCCAGCCGGATCGGACCAGTGATGCGCTGTAGTCCATGTTTTCCACGAAGACCTCGAACAGCGAGGTAATGCATCGGAATTCCTTTCTCAGGGACTAAGCGACCCTCAAGCCCATGTCTCGATCCGATCCAATGCACGGTTTCACCACGCTTGATCAGTTCTTCAGCAACCGCTAGTCCTGGGAAAATGTGCCCCCCAGTTCCTCCAGCCATGATGCATATCGGTTTCTTCATGACCGTCCTCCAGGGAGATTGTCTGCACTAATCCTAGCGATAACGCCAAGGCTCGCTGCTGTCATAACAAGTGAGCTCCCGCCATAGCTTAGAAGCGGAAGCGTCAATCCAGTGGTCGGCGCCAACCCGATGTTGACTGCTAAGTTGATAAGAATCTGGAGCGCGATGAGAAGCACTAATCCATAGGTGAGATAGGCTGCAAATGGACGACCGCCTAATTCAGCGCGACGACCAATCAATAGACCGCGCCACACCATATAGGTCATCACGGCTACCGTACCGAGCGCGCCGATCAACCCAAGCTCTTCTGCCAAGATCGCGAAGACAAAGTCAGTGTGCGCCTCAGGCAGATAGA
>CAJXTO010000105.1 GCA_913061245.1 uncultured Oceanospirillales bacterium | reverse complement strand
ACGTTGCTGAAGCTCTTGAGTCTGCAATCGCAGGTGAAACTCACGAGTACACAGACATGTATCCAGGCATGGCTAAAGCAGCTCGCGAAGAAGGTTTTGACGAAATCGCTGATTGGTTCGAAACACTTGCGAAGGCTGAGCGTAGCCACGCAAATAAGTTCCAGAAGACTCTGGACGCGTACAAAGCAGAAGCTTAATTCGCCCGAAAGCCGGGGGTTCTCCCCCGGTTTTCATCCCCCACGGAGACAATGATGGCGACAGAAACAAAACGCGAAGGTAACCTTGAAGCGCCGACGCGGCACCCAATCGACTGGAAAAATCCTGAGTATTACGACGAAGACAAGCTCAACGCCGAGCTCGAGCGCGTGTTTGATATCTGCCATGGATGTCGTCGCTGTCTGAGTTTATGTAACTCATTTCCAACACTGTTTGATTTGATCGATGACAGTGAAACGATGGAAGTGGACGGTGTAGCGAAAGACGATTATGTCAAAGTCGTTGATGAATGTTATCTGTGCGACATGTGCTATATGGCAAAGTGTCCATACGTACCGCCACATCCATTTAATATCGATTTCCCACATCTGATGTTGCAAGCGAAAGCTGTGAAGCACCAGAAAGACGGGATGCCTGCTCGAGACAAGATCCTTTCAGACACTGACGGCCTTGGAAAACTCGCAGGTATTCCAGTTGTAACTGAGACAGTCAATGCTGTTAACCAATGGAAGCCCGTGCGCAAAGCTGTGCAAAGCGTACTCGGTGTTCATGAAAATGCATGGCTGCCTGAGTTCGCACCGAAAAAATTACGTCAAATGATCAAACAGTCGAAAGCCGTCGAGATCAAAGATGGCGAGCGGACTCCTGGCAAGGTTGCGATTTTTGCAACCTGCTATATCAACTATAACGAGCCAGGCATCGGTACAGACATGATCAAGGTTCTTGAGCACAACGACATTCCATGGGTCGTTGCTGAGAAAGAAGTCTGCTGCGGGATGCCGAAGCTCGAACAAGGTGATCTTGAGGCTGTTGATCGTCTAAAACGAGTCAACATCCCACATCTCGCGAAACTCGCGCGTGAAGGCTATGCGATCATGGCAGGCGTGCCATCCTGTACATTGATGTTTAAACAGGAAATTCCGCTGATGTATCCCGATGACCCAGATGTACAGGCTGTGAAAGCGGCATTCTGGGATCCATTTGACTACTTTATCGCTCGGATCAAGGATGGACTGATGAGCACCGACTTCAAAACCGGTTTAGGTACGGTGTCTTATCAAGCGCCGTGCCACGGACGGGTTCAGAATATCGGTAAGAAAACCGAAGAATTCTTGAAGATGATTCCTGACACCGATGTCAAAACCACTGAACGGTGCTCAGGTCACGCAGGGACATATGGCGTGAAAAAAGAGTTCCACGAGACGTCGATGAAAATCGGTCGTCCGGTATTCAGAACAATGAATGAGCAAAACCCAGACTACATTTCGAGTGATTGCCCACTCGGTGGTCACCATATCGCCCAAGGTATTCGTGAAAATCACGACAATGAACCCGCCTTAGCACATCCATTGTCATTGGTGGCTAAGGCTTACGGACTGAATCAGGAGTAAATATGACTAAAATCGCACGTAACTCCCTGCTGTCTTTGGAAGATTACGCAAAACAGCGGCCTGAAATTCGTACTGAAGCGATGCGCTTAAAGCGCATTCGTAGTGTCTTTATCGGACCAAATATGACATTACAGTTCGAAAACGAAGCGACCATCCGGTATCAAGTGCAAGAGATGCTGCGCATCGAAAAGACATTTGAAGAAGAAGGCATCATGGATGAGCTCGACGCTTACAACCCACTGATTCCAGACGGCTCGAACTTGAAATGCACGCAAATGATCGAGTTCCCTGACGAGGAAGAGCGGAAGGTGAAGCTTGCTGAATTAGTGAACGTTGAAAACAGGACCTACATCCAGATTCAAGGTTTTGATCGCGTCTATGCGATTGCTGATGAAGACCTCGAGCGCGCCAATTCAGAGAAAACCAGCTCTGTGCATTTCTCGCGCTTTGAATTCACTACTGATATGGTCGCCGCCATCAAGAATGGTGCAGCAATCGCAATGGGATCAGACCATCCCAACTACAGTTATCGCGTTGACGAGATCGATCCTGAAACCCAGGGCTCTCTGATCGAAGACTTTGCATGATCGAGTACTCCTAGTGACTAGCCCGGCGTTTGGTCGGGCTTTTTTTTGCTCGTCGACTCGAAAATCACTACAAAAACCCATACAGTTCGACGGTAGCCTATAACCCAAAGGCCTCTATGGAGATAATTATGAAAAAAACTGCAATTGCCATGGCGACTGCCGCCATTCTCGGATCGTCTGTCGCACTGGCCGGTGGTCATGCCAAAACCGTCAAGCTTGGTGTTGTACTTGGTTTTACCGGCCCCGCCGAATCGCTTGCTGAATCGATGGCTCGTGGCGCTGAACTCGCAATGAAAGAGGTATCTGCGTCGAAGCTGTTGCTCGACAGTGCCACTGTCAGCCATGTCAGGGCTGACTCAACCTGTGTTGATGCATCGGCTGCAGCTGCGGCTGCGGAACGTGTTATCGCTTCAGATAAGGTGGATGCAATCATTGGAGCGCTTTGCTCGGGGGCCACCATTTCAATCTTACAAAACGTTGCCATGCCCAAAGGTGTTTTGCTGTTCTCGCCATCAGCGACATCACCGGCGCTCTCAACACTTGAAGACAATGATCTTTTCTTCCGCGCATCACCATCAGATGCTCGTCAGGGTCAGGTCATCTCAGAAGTACTCCAAGAAAAGGGCATTAAGTCGATTGCAATGACCTACACCAATAACGACTACGGCAAAGGTCTCGCTGATTCGATTCAATCAAACTTTGAAGCAGCTGGCGGCAAAGTCACAATCAATACACCACATGAAGATGGCAAAGGAGACTACGGCGCAGAGGTTGGCGCATTAGCGCAAGCAGGTGGTGATATTTTAGTTGTGGTCGGATATCTCGATCAGGGTGGAAAAGGAATTATCCAGTCATCATTAGACGCAGGTGCTTTTGACCAGTTCTTCCTTCCGGATGCCATGATTGGCGATAGTCTTTTGCAAGCAATCGGTCCTGATTTGAACGGCTCGATTGGTACGGTTCCAGGAACAGATTCTAACGGTGCACAAATATACGCTGAGCTTGCAAAAAAAGATGGTTTTGAAGCTGGCCCATACTCGCCTGAGGCTTACGATGCAGCAGCACTGACGTTGCTTGCGATGCAAGCGGCGAACTCAAAAGATAGCAATGCAGTGAAAGCAAAAATCTTTGATGTCGCCAACGCGCCTGGAACAAAGATCCTCCCTGGTGAGCTTGCCAAAGGCCTTCAGATCCTGAAAGACGGCGGTCAAATCGACTACGTGGGCGCGACAGCGGTTGAGTTGATCGGTGCTGGCGAGTCTTCCGGTAGTTACCGCGAGATTCTTGTCAAAGACGGCGAAAACACAACGGTTCGCTACCGCTAATCGTTGAATCACAGGCGGCGTAGGGATGATCTCTGCGCCGCGTTGTTGTGCTCTCGTGCCATGATTGTTGTTGAAAACTTGCATAAACACTTTGGTGGTGTCCAGGCTGTTAACGGAGCAACGCTCTCCATTCAACCAGGATCGATCACTGGACTCATCGGTCCCAATGGTGCCGGAAAAACAACCTTATTCAACGTAATCGCCGGCCTATATCAACCAACCTACGGCAAAGTCTTTCTCGATGGCGAAGACATCACAGGCTTAAAGCCCCATGAACTGTTTCACAAAGGCGTACTTCGTACGTTTCAGCTTGCCCATGAATTTTCAACACTGACTGTCCGTGACAACCTGATGATGGTTCCACCGAACCAAGCAGGTGAAAGTCTATTAAATACTTGGTTTAAACCAAGCCTTGTTAAAGCACACGAAGAAGAAGTTCGAGCGAAGGCTGATGAAGTCATCCGCTTCCTCGAGATCGAACATGTTGCCGATGAATTCGCTGGCAATCTCTCCGGTGGTCAGAAAAAGTTGCTAGAGCTCGGCCGAACCATGATGGTCGATGCAAAAATCGTATTTCTCGATGAAGTTGGCGCAGGTGTGAACCGAACGCTACTGCATAAAATTGGCGATGCCATTATCAAGCTCAATGAGGAACGTAATTACACGTTTTGCCTCATCGAACACGACATGGAATTTGTTGCTCGTTTATGTGATCCAGTGATCTGTATGGCTGAAGGCGCTGTCCTCGCTGAGGGTACAATCGATGAAGTGAAAAATAATGAGCAGGTCATTGAGGCCTATCTCGGTACTGGATTGAAACACAAAAAATAAGATGAGCTTTTTACTTGGCGAACAGATGACAGGCGGATACGGAGCAGCAGATATTTTGCACGACTGCTCGATTGGCGTTGAAAAAGGCGAGATCGCGGTCATCGTTGGACCCAATGGCGCAGGCAAATCAACAGCCATGAAAGCCGTTTTTGGCATGTTGCCCCTGAGGAAGGGTCAGGTGATGTTCGATGGCGAAGACGTCACTCAGTTAAAGCCCGAAGAGCGAGTGGTCAAAGGAATGGGTTTTGTTCCGCAAACCCATAATGTATTCACGTCGATGACTGTTGAAGAAAACTTGGAAATGGGTGCATTCATTCGCACCGATTCGATCGATGATTCAATCGCGCAAGTCTACGATTTGTTTCCCATTCTAAAAGAAAAAAGAAAACAACCTGCTGGAGAACTGTCAGGCGGCCAGCGCCAACAGGTTGCAGTGGGTAGAGCATTAATGACCCATCCAAAAGTACTCATGCTTGATGAGCCCACAGCAGGCGTCTCTCCCATCGTCATGGACGAACTATTCGATCGCATTATTGAAATTGCTCGACTGGATGTCGCCATTTTGATGGTCGAGCAGAATGCCAAACAGGCGCTTGAAATCGCTGATAAAGGGTATGTTCTTGTACAAGGGCAAAACCGGTTTACGGACACTGGCGAGTCACTCCTAGCAAACCCAGAAGTTCGTCGAGCGTTTTTGGGGGGATAAATGACTGATTTCTTCAACGCACTCACACTCCTCGGCAATTTCCTCATCATCCCGGGCCTCACTTATGGCTCGCAACTCGCACTCGGCGCCCTAGGCGTCACATTAGTCTATGGGGTACTCCGATTTTCAAATTTTGGCCATGGTGAAACGATGGCATTTGGCGCTATGGTGACGATCCTAGTCACATGGGGACTTCAGTCCCTTGGACTCTCGATCCAACCACTCCCGACAGCGCTGTTAGCGATTCCTGTGGGAATCCTCGCGACCGTCGTACTCACTTTGCTCATCGATCGATTTGTTTATCGATATCATCGCGAGCGAAAGGCCAATCCAGTGATTTTTTTGATTGTCTCAATTGGCGTTATGTTCTTCCTCGGTGGGTTGATTCGTTTCATTATCGGGCCCGGCGACCAAATTTTCTTTGATGGAACACGATTTATATTAAAGGCGCGTGAGTT
>CAJXTO010000104.1 GCA_913061245.1 uncultured Oceanospirillales bacterium | reverse complement strand
AGGTGATGAAAGAATTGCGTCCAACCAGATGTCTGCATGAGATTCCCCTGATCACTCATGTGGCAATGGTATGAAGTCAAGGTGACGCCTTTGCGTCGATTTCATGAACTTTTTATGACACCGCCTGATCTAAAAGCTCTGGCGGGGCTGGCTTCAATTGAGATGCAAATTGATCTGTGCATCGCTCCCATGAAAAGGTTTCGGCGAAGTCACGACAAGCTTTACGATCAACTGTCAGCGCTTTTCGAATGGATTCACCGAGGTCCTCACCAATCCAGCCGTTTTTACCATTTTCAATAAGATCGATTGGACCAGGCGCTGGATACGCTGCGACAGGAACTCCGGAGGCGAGCGATTCTAAAATCACGAGTCCGAACGTGTCAGTCAGTGATGGGAATACAAAACAATCGGCATCGCGCATGCAAGCGGCTAATTCTTCACCATGCTTGTAGCCAACGAATTCAACATCTGGATATTTTTCTTTGAGTTCATCAAGCTCAGGGCCGCCGCCGACAACCCGTTTGATTCCATCACAAGGGGTTTCTAAAAATGCACCAATATTTTTTTCAGGTGCGACACGGCCAACATACAAAAGAATGGGGGTTTTGGGCGTTGGCCTTTCGTGATCTGGTGTAAATAACTCGAGGTCTACCCCGCGAGACCATCGCCCAATATTTTTAAATCCGCGTTCGACAAGCTCATTTTCCATCGACTGAGTCGCGACCAACATGCGATGCGCAGGGCCATGGAACCATCTCAAAAATGCATAAGACCAACTGACGGGAATCGGAACTCTGAGGCGAACATACTCTGGAAAGCGGGTGTGATAACTGGTGGTAAATGGCAGTCGATTTCTACGACACCAACGTCTTGCCGCTAAGCCGAGTGGGCCCTCTGTCGCAATATGCACCGCATCTGGCTTGAGTTTGGTTAGTCTTTTTTTGACTGAGCGCGCGGCAAATAAAGCCAGTCTGATTTCTGGATACGTTGGACAGGGAACAGAGCGATAGCCTTCTGGGCTGATCACCTCAACGCGATGCCCACGTTTTTCGAGTTCTGATTTGGTTCTGGAGAGCGTTCTGACGACTCCATTAACCTGCGGAAACCACGCGTCTGTCACGATCGCAATTGTGTTTGGAGCTGTCATATCTACCCTTTGCGTTTTACACCTTATATGACGCTTTTGTTTCATTTCGATGACGGCGCGTTGAGTTCATGTGACTGTCATAATTTCGAATTACTGTTCGCGCATTCGAGAATCTGAGACGGAGCGTGATCAATGTTCGAAACCATCGAGCGCTGTTTTGCCAAGCATGGCGATAAAAAATATGGTGAATATGTGACGCAGCGACAGCATGCACTTCAGTGCGCCATGCTTGCGTCACAAGAGGGCTCTTCTTCAGCATTGATTGCGGCTGCTTTGCTACACGACATTGGGCACATGCTGGATCAAAGCATGGGATCTCGAGAGCCTGGCGAGGACTTGATGCATGAAGTTACCGGTGCTGAATTTCTCGCCCAATGGTTCCCTAAGGAAGTCACTGAGCCTGTGCGTTTACACGTGGTCGCGAAACGGTTTCTAACGGGCAATGATCCGGCGTATTACGACACGTTGAGTCCAGCTTCGAAGCACAGCCTTGATTTGCAAGGTGGTCCAATGTCTTCAGACGCTCAACGGCAGTTCTTAGAGGTTCCATTTGCTAAAGATGCGATTCAGCTTCGTCGCTGGGATGATCAAGCCAAAGAGACGGACCTTGATATGTCACTGAGTCTTGAAGACTTCAGAGAGCTTTTGGAGTCATTAGCATCTCGCGAGACGGCGTAAATGCAGTCACGATTTTCAGATCCAGATGCACTGAAAGAGGCTCGGAAACAATGGCTTCAAGTTCTGGTGCGTGTCCCAGCATCTGATTTGATTGAGGCATCAGCAGCCTTTTCATTCGACATTGTGGTTTTAAAAGCCCCTGAAGTTGGTTTGATGATGACCAATGGTCGTATCCACAGCACAGGGCAACCATTTCATTTGGGTGAAGTGAGTTTGACTCGTTGCGTCCTCAAGGATGATTTAGGTCACCTCGGATATGGGCATATTCTGGGTCGTAATAAAGCGCAATCTCGGGCGATCGCCATTTTCGATTTAGCACTGCAACGTTCAGATTCGACAGACCGAGCCCTTGAGCTGCTTACTGCATGGAGTGCTGAGATTGAGGAAATCGATGCGATGGAGGCTGAGCGCGTCGAGGACACTCGGGTTGATTTCTTCACGATGGTGAGAGGGGAAGCCTGATGCTCGCCGATATTATTGAAGCGCCTGCGCGACAGACGCATGTGATGCAACAAACTTTTCGCTGCACTCTGACTGCACTATCTGAACCTTTGCGCCCTATTTCTCTTCCAGTGATTCCGGCTCCAGAAGGCATTGATCCCGGTTTGTGGGCTCTGATTCTGACAATTTTGGATCAAGACGTATCAGTGTATTGGCCGCACATGACCGATTCGATGCGTTCCAATGTGCTGTTCCACACCGGAGTTCAAATTGCAGAAACGCCCGAAGTAGCGGACTGGCTTATTTTGGGTGCGTCTGATCCTGATCTTGAGTCGATTCTCGACAAGGTGTCTTTGGGTACGCACGAGCGACCGGATACGGCGGCCAGCGTTGTATTTCTGACAACAGGGGATTCAACGGATGTGTTGGCCGAGGGACCGGGTTTTAAACATCCGCAAGAGCTAAAGATCGAGCTATCCGAGGCCTTGGTGTATCGATTGATACAAAACAATCAACGATATCCACTTGGGTTCGATTCCATGTTGATTCGTGAGCAGACGCTGACGGGTCTTCCTCGTTCTACACGTCTGATGGTGAGGACTGACTGATGTATGTAGCAGTCAAAGGTGGCGAGCGGGCAATCCAGGAGGCGCATGAACTCTTGGCAGAAATGCGTCGCGGAGATCCGTCTGTCGCCGAATTGACCCTCGATCAAATTCAAAACCAAATGAGCCTTGCTGTTGATCGCGTGATGAATGAGGGATCGTTATTTGATCCAGAACTTGCCGCACTTGCAATTAAACAAGCACAAGGCGACATGATCGAAGCCATTTTTTTGTTGCGTGCATATAGAACGACACTCCCGAGGCATGGTGAATCGGTTCCGTTGGAAACATGCCAAATGCGCATCTTGCGTCGCATCTCAGCCGTTTTTAAAGATGTACCTGGTGGACAATTGCTCGGGCCTACCTACGACTACACCCACCGTCTTCTTGATTTCTCACTGGCTGTTTCAGAACTCGATCGAGAACACGATGATGTGGCTGTTGAATTAAATGCTCACGAGCACGCCTTTGAGACAGATGCGGAGCCATCTGAAGATATGGCACGGGTCCTCACAATTCTAGAGAACGACGCACTGGTTGAGTTGCCTCCAGCAGGAGAGAACCCAACTGATGATATTACCCGCGAGCCGCTTGAGATTCCGTCTAATCGAGCAACAAGACTTCAGGTGTTGGCTCGAGGCGATGAGGGCTACCTGCTTGCTCTTGCTTACTCAACTCAGCGTGGTTATGGACGCAATCATCCGTTTGCCGGCGAGATTCGTTCGGGTGTCGTAAGTCTTGAGTTTCCAATTGATGAGCTTGGCTACAGCGTTCCTGTTGGTGAGTTACTCATGACTGAATGCGAGATGATTAACCAGTTCGAAGGTTCGAAAGATGTGCCTCCAACTTTTACTCGAGGCTATGGCTTGCAGATTGGTTTGTCAGAACGTAAGGCAATGTCGATGGCCTTGGTCGATCGTGCGTTACGTACCAGTGAATTCGATGAAGAAGTCGAGTCGCCGGCACAGGATGAAGAATTCGTGCTGTCACACTGCGATAACGTTGAAGCTTGGGGCTTTGTTTCTCATCTAAAATTGCCGCATTACGTCGATTTCCAAAGTGAATTGGAATTGATTCGCAGGCTTCGTAAAGAACAGGAGGCCGGCGATGACGCATGACGTTGAAAGCTACAACTTCGCGTATCTCGACGAGCAAACGAAACGGATGATTCGTCGCGGTCTACTGAAGGCTGTTGCCGTACCAGGTTTGCAAGTTCCATTCGGTGGCCGTGAAATGCCTTTGCCCTATGGTTGGGGGACAGGTGGGATTCAGGTCACAGCGTCGATCATTGGTGAAGATGACTGTTTGAAGGTGATTGACCAAGGTGCAGATGACACCACCAATGCCGTCAGTATCCGAAGATTTTTCGCAAAAACTGCATCTGTTGAGACCACCGAAGTGACAGAAGACGCGACCTTGATCCAGACGCGTCACCGGATTCCCGAGACACCACTTTCCGCGGGTCAGATTCTGGTGTACCAGGTGCCGATTCCTGAGCCTCTTCGCTTCATCGAGCCTCGTGAAACAGAGACTCGAAAAATGCATGCGTTGTCTGAGTACGGTGTGATGCATGTGAAGTTGTATGAAGATATCGCTCAATTTGGCCAAATCGCGACGGCGTATGCCTACCCCGTATTGGTAAATGGGCGTTATGTGATGGATCCATCACCGATTCCGAAGTTCGATAATCCGAAAATGCATCAAAACCCTGCATTGCAGCTCTTTGGTGCAGGTCGGGAAAAACGGTTGTATGCCGTCCCTCCATATACTGATGTGGAGTCTTTGGATTTTGAGGATCATCCGTTTGAAGTCCAAAGTTGGGAAGAGAACTGCGCACTCTGCGGAGCGACTGACACCTTCTTGGATGAGGTGATTACCGATGACGCCGGTACTCGAATGTTTGTGTGTTCGGATACGCATTTCTGCAGTCAACGTCAGGAGACTCAGCATGCGTGAGCCGATCTTATCAGCACGTCATCTAACGAAAGAATACGCCCCTGGACAAGGGTGTCTCGACGTTGATCTTGATGTATGGCCTGGGGAAGTGCTTGGGATTGTCGGAGAGTCTGGCTCTGGAAAATCAACGCTTCTACGTCTCTTATCAGGACAGGAACAGCCTGACTCTGGATCGAACCAATTTCTCACGAATGGGGGTGAACGTGTCGAACTGACAGAAGCGTCAGAGAGTGACCTTCGTTACCTCGGTCGCACCGAGTTTGGAATTATTCATCAAAATCCAAGAGATGGACTCCGGTTGCGTATCAGTGCCGGCGGCAACATCGGAGAGCGCTTGATGGGTGTTGGTGAGCGTCATTATGGCGATATTCGTACTCGAGCCTCTGAATGGATGCAGGAGGTTGAGATCGATCCAGCACGAATTGATGACAAACCCCTCTACTTTTCGGGTGGAATGCAACAACGGTTACAGATTGCGCGAAATTTAGTCACCAACCCACGTCTTATTTTTATGGATGAGCCGACAGGTGGATTGGATGTGTCAGTCCAAGCACGTTTACTCGATACCCTGAAGCGATTGGTTCAAGAACTTGGAATCGCAGTCATCATTGTGACTCATGATATGGGAGTCGCTCGACTTCTCGCGGATCGTTTGTTGGTCATGAAAAACGGCCGAGTGATCGAATCGGGGCTCACCGATCAAGT
>CAJXTO010000103.1 GCA_913061245.1 uncultured Oceanospirillales bacterium | reverse complement strand
CACGTATCAAATGGAATCGCCTTGATACGGCTCACAATGGGTTCGATGGCACGCTGAGTTGCAAGCTCAACTTCAGCAAATGACCCTTTGTTAACTGTCGCCATGTACTGATTGGTATAGGTCACACAACCGAGTGTCCGTGACGAAAGAAACAATGGATCGTAGTTCTGGCCAATCGCAAATTCAGTCGACCCCCCACCAATATCAAACACCATAAAAGGGCCATCAACTGGTTGGGTGTGCGCGACTGCATGGAAGATAAGTCGCGCCTCTTCTGGACCTGAAATGACTTCTATCGGAGCGCGGAAAATCTCGGCAGCTCGATCAATAAATACGTTTGCATTGGTTGCTTCACGTAGTGTGTGCGTACCAACCACGCGAATATCGTTTGCATCGATAGTAGACAAACGCGCATTAAAGCGCCTCAACGCATCGAGTCCGCGTTGAATCGCCTCTTCGTTCAGCTCATCGTTTGCATTGAGTCCAGCAGCCAAACGGACCCTTTCACGATCACGCATCACGATTTGCAATCCAGATGCGGTTAATTTCGCGACAGTCACATGAAAACTGTTGGACCCAAGATCCACTGCTGCAACTAAGCGTTCAACCTCGCCAGGTTGCTGCTCACTCACTCTCTAGCTGCTTAATGTAGTTGTAAGTACTGATCTGCGCTCGTAGTTTTCGACGATTGCCTCGATGGATATATGGATTGGTCTGATCCTCATCGATAATGCGAGCTTTAATCGTATCCTTGAACTGCAATTCCATTAAATCGATGATCGTCCGTTTATGGTCTGGGTCGTAAATAGGAGTCGCTACTTCAACACGATTATCTAAATTTCGAGTCATCCAGTCTGCTGAACTGATAAACACATCTGGGTCACCATCGTTATAAAAAATAGCGACGCGGGGATGCTCAAGGAATCGATCGACAATACTGATAATATTGATTCGATCACTCATCCCGGGGATACCTGGGACTAGGGTGCACATCCCACGAACACAAGCATCAATGCGCACACCAGCCCGGCTTGCTTCATATAATTTGGTGACCAAATCTGTGTCTGCGAGGTTGTTGACTTTGATCAAAATGCGTCCGCGGCGACCTGTTTCTGCAAGTTCGATTTCGCGATCAATTCGTTTGTAAATTTCCTTTCGCTGGGTCGTCGGGCTAACCCAAAGGTGCTTGAACTTCACTTGGCGGTAAGGCGCCTGAATAAAGGCAAAGACTTCACGCACTTCTTCTGTAAGCTCTGGGCGTGCAGTCAAGAGACTAAAATCTGTGTAGATCCGAGCAGTTTTCTCGTTAAAGTTTCCAGTTCCGATGTGGGCATACCGAACGCGACCATCGCCCTCTTTGCGGGTGATTAGACAGAGTTTGGAGTGAACCTTCAGGTTAGCAATACCGAAGGTTACACGGACACCAGCGTCGGTCAGGACCTTGGACCAACGAATATTATTCTCTTCATCAAAGCGCGCTTGCAGTTCAACGATTACTGAAACTTCTTTCCCGTTAGCTGCAGCATCAAGTAAAGACTTAATCACAAGAGAAGAGCTGGCCACGCGGTACAAACTGATACGGATCGATTCGACAGCCGGATCATGAGCAGCCTGACGAAGCCATTCAGTGAAGTGATAAAAATCATGATACGGATAATGTAATAAGACATCTTTACCACGGATCACGTCAAAATAGTTGCGTTGGTTGTCGAGGGCTTTCGATGCAATGGGTGGCAAATCAGAATTTTGCAGGCTCGCGCGACCGATCGATGGAAAGCCAAGAAAGTCTTTCATGTTGTGGTAACGACCACCGGCAATAATCGCATCAATACGCGTAATCCCAAGCTCACGCTTAAGCATTTCGACAACCCGATCGGGCATATCTCGATCATGGACAAGTCGAGTGGGTTCTGCGGTCAGCCGTTGCTTGAGTCCCGATGACAAGCGATCCATCAAGCTCTCATCGATTTCATCAGACAAATCATATTCCGCGTCACGCGTCATCTTCATCGACCATGCTTGGACTTCATCGAACTCAAAATACCCCTCGAAGATTTCAGGCAGGCCTACCCGAATGGCGTTATCAAGAAGGACAAGAGGCTTCTTACGTCTGGTTGTCTCTGCAGGGAGCTCGATAAAACGAGGGTGATGGTCTGTCGGCACCTCAATCAAGGCATAAGAAAAGTCATCACCCTTTCTCAGCTCAGCAACTAAGTAGGTCGCGTCATCTGCTAACACATCACCAAGATCAACTTGGGGGCTCACGATGATAGGGCAAATAAATTTACGGATCTTAGAGTGGAAATATCGGCGCAACCATTCCCGATGACCGTCACTGAGTTGCTCGTCATTTTCCAAAAAGATGTTGTGGCGGGCGAGAGTCCGGATGACCTCGAGATGTGCGATTTCAAATTCGGCATTCAACTCAAGCGTCCGCCGCTGGATCGCCGTCAAAAGTGCTCTCGCTTGCGGATCACCACCGACCTCTTGGTGTAAAAGGATACGCCGACGTACATCTGCAACGCGAACCCTGTAATATTCATCGAGGTTGCTTGAATAGATGCCAAGAAACCGAGCGCGCTCGATGGGAGGATTGGTTTTATCCATCGCCTCTTGAAGCACTCGGTGGTTAAATGACAGCCAACTTAATTCTTTTTCAATAAATGGGTAGGACGGCAATTTTGATCCTTCAATTTGACGAATATCCTATGACCCTATGTTCAACCATGTGGCCTATGAACACAATGACCAATCACTCATAAAAGCGCACTATGTACGGCTATTTCGGAACAACAATCATCCAATCGTTACTCCTTTTCGCAGGGATTATTACGGCTGGAGAATTGACCGGATTTTGGATGGAATCAGCGCTCGGATTTATTTCGCTCGCTCTTGGTATTTCAGTGTGGCGTCGCAACCAAATGTATCGATGGCTAGAGAAACGACCAGGGCAACCGATGACTCAGGTACCTGGTCTGTGGCTTGATATGACACGCCGCATTCAAAAGCGTGAAGCAGAGCTATCGGCTGAACGGGATGCAACGCATCGGTTGCTTGCAAACCTCCATCAATCATTAGCAAGTCTTGATGCGGGCTTGGTTCACCTGACCAATGAGTGGCGAATTAATTGGTGGAATAAGCCAGCGACACAATTACTCGGATTACGAGAAGCATTTGATAAAGATGCCTCTGTATTTAACCTAGTCAGAACGCCTGAGCTCTTTGACTATGTGGAGGCTCAGCAATTTGAATTGCCGATCACTCTACCGTCACCGATCACGTCTGGGACGATGTTGGAATATACCGTGTGCTCGATTGAGCACACCGGATATTTGATGGTAGTCCGAGATGTCACCCGTTTTACTCGACTTGAGCGGATGCGTTCAGATTTCATTGCCAACGTTTCACATGAATTGAAAACGCCTCTTACGGTAATCACCGGGTATTTAGAGACCATTCTCGATAATCAATTGGTTAGTGATGGTGGGGTACGAGCGGTCGAGCAGGCGTTTAAGCAAGCAGACCGGATGAACTCTCTCATTAAAGATCTCTTGATGTTATCTCAGCTTGAAACCACTGAGCCAGATAGCGATCCACAGAAGATTCGAATTCAAGATTTGGTTGAAAATGCCATTCAGGATGCTCAAGAGGTCAAGAAAGCGGTTAATAAAGTCGACACGCAAATTTCAACCGGAGTCATACCCAGAATCAGTGTGTTGGGTGATTGGAACGAATTGTCGTCAGCACTTACCAATCTGACCGGAAATGCTGTTCGCTATTCTCATGATGGCGCTGATATTGAAATTGACTTCAAAATGCGAGGCGATGATGGTGTTCTCACGATCAGAGATAACGGGCCCGGCATTCCGCCGGAGCACTTACCACGCATCACCGAACGGTTCTATCGGGTTGATAATAGCCACTCACGAGAAACAGGCGGGACTGGGCTCGGGCTCGCCATCGTCAAGCATATTCTCTATCGCCATGGCGGTACGCTTGAAGTGACTTCAAAGGTTGCGCAAGGTTCGGAATTTAGAATGGTATTTCCAGCCGATCGAATCGAGAGTTAGCTCGCGAGGTCTTCAGCCTTCTTCAATGTTTCCGCAACATTATTCACTGATAGGTGACGGATATCCGTACCCTTAACCAGATAGATGACGTGCTCTGCGATATTTGTCGCATGATCACCAACTCGCTCGAGCGCGCGAAGGATCCACATCACATTCAAAACGGGTCCAATTTCACGGGGATCTTCGATCATGTGCGTTGCCAACGAGCGAAGAGCTGATTGATACGTACGATCGACTTCTTTATCGTGACGTGCAACATCAAGAGCCATATCTGCATCCATGCGGGCGAAGGCAGTCAATGAATCACCCAACATCCGAAGAACTTGATCACCGATGGCGCGAACTTCGACAAGTCCAACCGCCGATGATTTGCCAGACTCATGGGCTTGTTGTGCCATTTGAGCAACTTTATTCGCTTCATCGCCTGCGCGCTCAAGGTCGCGCACAACTTTGGAAACAACCAGCACCAATCGCAAGTCAGTGGCTGCGGGTTGACGTCGAGCGATTAGCGTCGCCACCAACTCATCAATCCGGATTTCCCACGCATTGACAGCATTCTCAGCTTCTTTAATTTGATCAACAAGTGCGGAATCAAACTGTTCCTGACACTGAACGGCCAAGCGAACTTGACGTTCAGCGAGGCCGCCCATTTTTAGAAGGTCAGCACATAACTCCTCGAGTTCTTCATTAAACTCACTCGAAATATGACGTGCAAAATCAACCTTCAAATCAGACATAGAATTAACCGAATCGGCCAGTGATGTAGTCTTGTGTCAACTCATGCACAGGGTTTGTGAAGATCTGCTTGGTTTCACCTACTTCAACGAGTTTTCCTAAGTGGAAATACGCTGTGCGATCAGAAACCCGCGCTGCTTGCTGCATCGAGTGTGTCACAATAACGATCGTATATTGCTCACGCAATTCATGAATCAATTCTTCTACTTTCGCTGTTGCGATTGGGTCAAGTGCAGAACATGGCTCATCCATCAAGATGACTTCAGGGCTGACTGCGACGGCGCGAGCAATACATAGACGCTGCTGCTGACCACCTGACAGGCCTGTACCTGGTTGATCCAAACGGTCTTTCACTTCGTTCCAAAGACCGGCACGCTCCAACGAACGCTCAACGATTTCATCAAGTTCAACTTTATTGCGGGCCAGACCATGAATACGTGGACCGTACGCAATGTTGTCATAAATCGACTTTGGGAATGGGTTTGGTTTCTGGAATACCATACCGACCCGCGCGCGAAGTGATACCACATCAATACGAGGATCGTAGATATCGTCTTGATCGATCTTAATTTCACCGTCAACGCGACAAATGTCGATCGTGTCGTTCATACGGTTTAAGCAACGTAAAAATGTCGACTTACCGCATCCAGATGGTCCAATAAATGAAATCACCTGGCTTGATCCGATATCCAAGGTGACATCTTGAATAGCATGCTTATCACCGTAGAACACGTCCACACCACGCGCAGTCATCCGCGCATTATCAACATGTACCTCACCGATGGTTTGGTCAGGGACCTGACGGTCTTCCATCTTTTGCTCAGTCGC
>CAJXTO010000102.1 GCA_913061245.1 uncultured Oceanospirillales bacterium | reverse complement strand
GCATCCTTGAGAGTTGGATTTTCCGCATTCAGCGAGACCATCGGCTTACCGAGCTCATCATGCGTGATTGAAATGTCATGGAAGCCAAAACCGCGACCGATACCAGTCCCGAGGGCCTTCGCCACCGCTTCTTTCGCGGCGAACCGTTTTGCAAGAAAAGCGGCCTGCATGGTTTGATTCAAGCCATCAAAATCAGCACGCTCTGCAGTTGAAAGAATCTTCTGCGCGAAATGATCTCCATGCCGACTCACTGCCTCACGGATTCGTTCGATTTCACACAAATCAACGCCAATTCCAATGATCATTGGCAAGAACGATCCATAATCTCGCGAAATTCTCTCACTGCTGTTGGCAGACCAACCATTAGTGATCTCGCGATCAGACTGTGCCCAATATTTAATTCGTTCATCCCCTCAATCGCAGCAATTGAGGCCACATTGAACTTAGTTAGACCATGCCCAGCATTCACGATCAATCCCAAGCTTTGAGCGAATGCAGAGGCCTCTTCAAGCCTCTCGAGCTCCCTGTCGACCATCTGTGGTGAGCTTGCATTAGCGTATTCCCCGGTGTGAAGCTCAATCACTGGAGCACCAATGTCGTGGGCTGCTTGGATCTGATCTCGGTCTGCATCAATAAATAGGCTCACCTCAATTCCTGCATCACTGAGCTTTGCAACCTGCATCCCGAGTTCTGAGAGCTGATCGACCACGTTCAAACCACCTTCAGTGGTGACCTCACGACGATGCTCGGGAACGATACAACAAGCCTTTGGCATCGCTTTTAAGGCAATCCGGACCATCTCGTCGGTCGCTGCCATTTCAAGATTCATGGGTGTACGCAGGTGACTTCTTAGTAACCACACATCCTCATCTTTAATGTGACGTCGATCCTCGCGCAAGTGAATCGTAATACCATCTGCGCCTGCCTCTTCGACAGCTAGAGCCATCTGCAATAGATGAGGGTCTTGTCCGCCACGTGCATTTCGCAATGTCGCCACGTGATCGATATTCACCCCAAGCCTCACATACTGATTCATTGTGTTTTCCCGATTTCCATTAACATTTCTCTCGATACGAGACGTCGACCATCTAACGCTATATCAACTAATGCTCGATGCAACCATTTAGCGTGTTTTAAGCTCTTTGGATCGTTATAGCTACCTTCCGCGAGCGCCAACCAATCGTCAGCAACCAATGCATCAGGCTCATCACTGCGCACTTCCACCAGTTCTTGATGTTGGTGTAGTCGATACCAAGCATCTCGTCGCAATGGATGGCCGGATCGATCGCGATCCAATACTGGATAATGCCCTTCTGCCTCTAACAAGCACCGCTCATAGAGACGGAGTGCTTTGATTTTACCAAGTGAAACATCCGTGACTGATCGCGTGTAGGTCGCAAATAGACTATCTACTTCAGCCCCTTCGGGAATTATCCAGTGCGTGATTTCATTCAGATAGAGCGCACTAATCAGCTCAACGCCAGATAAAGGTAACCGCGGGCCTGCAGGTTCGATTTTAGACAGGTTCGATAAGCCCTTATTCGTCGTCAACAAGCCAAATAACGGCTGGAACTCGCTCACCTTGCCACCACCTCGAGCAACGCATCGAATCAAGCGGTTATCGTCTATTAACACGGTCAATAGTGCGCTTGTCTCGCGGTATGGCTGCTTCCGGATCACCCAGAGCTTTTGCATCAGTCAGACTCGAAGTAGCCCAGCGACTTTAAAGCCCGCTCATCATTTGACCAACTGGCGCGCACTTTCACCCAAAGCTTTAATGCTACATGCGCTTCGAGCAAGTCCTCGAGACGCTTTCGTGCCTCGATACCAATTTGCTTCAGGCGTCCTCCGCCCTCACCAACAAGAATCGCCTTTTGACCATCCCGCTCGACCGAAATCAGTGCATGAATCCCAACACGATCTCCGCTGTGATCGAATGATTCAATCTCAACTGTGGTTTCATAGGGCACCTCGTCACCGAGCTGGCGCATGATCTGCTCTCGGACAATTTCCGCTGCCAAAAAACGCTCTGAACGGTCGGTAATTTGATCCTCGTCGTACATAAAGGGCCCTTCTGGCATCTGCGTTTTCAACGCACTCAACAGAGGATCCAAGTTCAGGTTCTTAAGCGCCGATACCGGAAAGACTTCGTCAAACGGATGGTCTTCAACAATGGCTTGAATATGCGGCAACAACTCATTTTTATTGTCTAGTTTATCGACCTTATTGATAACCCAATACTTTGGGCAGTCAGCACGCTTTACCTTTTGATAAACACGTTCGTCTAACTCATTCCAAACTTTTCCATCGGTCAACATCACAACAGCGTCAACGCCGGACATCGCCTGTTCGGCAGTTTGATTCATGACTCGGTTCATGGCCTTGGGCTGATCTGTGTGCATTCCTGGCGTGTCCACAAACGCAATTTGGATTTCATCTTC
Organism: uncultured Oceanospirillales bacterium; assembly: GCA_913061245.1. GTDB lineage: Bacteria > Pseudomonadota > Gammaproteobacteria > Pseudomonadales > Litorivicinaceae > HIMB30. The sequence goes on along the minus strand of CAJXTO010000102.1, from coordinate 3,204 downwards.
TGTCCAAATACCAAGCACACGGTGCCGAGTTGTTTGTGGTTTGCGCGAAGTGATCGAAAGCTTAAAGCCAAGGATATGATTTAAAAGCGTTGATTTACCAACATTTGGACGCCCTACAATGGCAACAAAACCGAACCGAGAGCTCATAACGCACTCAACTGTGACAGTGCATCTGCGGCAGCAGCCTGTTCAGCTTCGCGTCGAGAGGCTCCCGTGCCTACCGGATATTGTTCTAAACCATCGACCTGTACTTGCACACGAAACGTTTGTTGGTGAGCAGGCCCCAGGACTTCGAGAACCCGATACACGGGAAGCTCTTTCTTCTCTCTCTGCAACCATTCCTGTAATGCAGTCTTCGGATCCTTATCCACTTGGTTCGGATTCACAGAAGCCAGCTCAGATTCGAGCCAAGTCGTAATACAGCTTTGACAGGCAGCCATTCCACCATCAAGGAAAATAGCGCCAATCACAGCTTCCATTGCATCCGCTAGAATTGAATCTCGACGGCGACCACCGCTCTTTCGTTCGCCACTTCCGAGCCTGATCGTTTCGCCTAACTGTAAGCGTCTGGCAAGTTGAGATAATGATTGGCCGCGCACCAGCGAGGCACGCATCCGAGTGAGCTTACCCTCTCGAGCCTCGGGATAACGCCGAAAGAGCGCTTCCGCAACGACAAAATTCACAATCGAATCACCTAAAAACTCAAGACGCTCATTGTGCGAAGGCCCCATGCTTCGATGCGTGAGAGCTGATTCAAGATGCTCGATGTCCTTGAACCGATAACCTAGACGCGATTGTAAGTCGTCGAGATCAGTGGCGCTCACTGGATAATCCGTACATCACTGAACGAAGGAATCGACAACAACTTCTCCCAATGCATCCAGACAGCAAATGCGCGCCCAACAATGAGTGAGTCATCAACAAATCCCCAAACACGACTGTCGTTTGAGTTGTCTCGATTATCGCCCATCACAAAATACTGGCCCTGAGGGATCTGAATCGGACCAAAATCACGTCCTTGAGTCATCCGGCGCCATATTCTGTGTTCACGATCACCCAATTGCTCGGACGCCTCTTCAGTCAGAGGCGGAACAACGAGTGATCCATCAGGCGTCACCTGCGTTAACGTCTGAGCTTCACCATTGATGTAAACCACTTTATTTCGGTACTCAACGGTGTCTCCAGGAATACCGACAACGCGCTTGATAAAATTGATGCGTGGGTCTTCTGGGTATTTGAATACCATGACATCACCACGCTTTGGCTCGCCAACTTCAACGACTGTGTTACCAAGCACCGGTAAACGAAGCCCATAATCGAATTTGTTAACGAGGATGAAATCGCCAATCTTTAAAGTCGGAAGCATTGATCCGCTTGGAATTTGAAACGGCTCAAATAAAAACGATCGTAATAGAAGTACTAAAAACAGTACGGGGAAAAACGAGCGACTATAATCGATAATGATACCTGGCTCGCGACCGTTTCGTTTGTTCTTGAAGTACAGAAGATCTAAACCGTAAATCACGCCTGATACGAGCACGATGACGACCAATATGAGCGTGAAATCCATTTCTTAATCTACCTTTAATACAGCCAAGAAAGCATCTTGTGGAATCTCGACACGACCCACTTGCTTCATTCGTTTTTTACCGGCTTTCTGTTTCTCTAACAACTTACGCTTCCGCGTCGCATCGCCACCATAACATTTTGCCGTAACATTTTTGCGCAATGCTTTCACCGTCGTTCGCGCAATCACATGACGACCAATCGCTGCTTGGATCGCAACATCGAACATTTGACGAGGAATCAATTCGCGCAGTTTTTCAGCCAGTTCGCGACCTCTCGATTGCGAATGGTCTTTATGAACGATCGCAGCCAACGCATCGACACGCTCCCCGTTAATCAGAATATCGAGTCGTACCAATGGGCAGGACTCAAACCGCACAAAACTGTAATCAAGCGAGCCAAATCCGCGCGTTGCCGATTTCAGTCGGTCGAAGAAATCCATCACAACCTCTGCCATCGGAAGATCAAACTCAATCTGAACCTGACTACCCATGTACTTGAGATCTCTCTGCACACCCCGTTTTTCGACGCAGAGCGTCATCACAGAGCCCACATAGTCATTCGGCACCAGAATCGTTGCCGCGACGATCGGCTCACGCATCTCCTCGATTGAGCCAATATCTGGAAGGCGTGAGGGGTTATCCACGTAGAGCGTTTGGCCATCGCTCGTCACAACTTCATACACAACCGTCGGTGCTGATGTGATCAAATCGAGATCATATTCACGTTCGAGACGCTCTTGGATGATCTCCATGTGTAACATTCCTAAGAAGCCACAACGGAAGCCAAATCCGAGTGCATCGGAAGTTTCAGGTTCGTAAATCAAACTGGCATCATTCAGTGTCAGTTTTTCTAAAGCTTCACGGAAGTCCTCAAAATCATCCGCTGACACGGGGAACAAACCAGCATATACCTGCGGCTTGACCTTCTGGAACCCAGGCAACGCGTCGGTATCTGAGAACTTTGTATCAACTAAGGTGTCACCAACTGGGGCTCCGTGGATATCTTTAATGCCCGCAATCATGAACCCGACCTGACCCGCTTGCAGGACATCTTTCGAGAGACGCTTTGGCGTGAAGACACCTACATCACCCACCTGCCAATCGCGACCAGTACTTTTGACTCGAATCTTTTGTCCTTTACGCAACGATCCTTGCGTCACTCGGACCAACGACACAACACCCAGATAGCTATCGAACCATGAGTCGATGATCAATGCTTGTGTTGGAAGTGTCCGATCCACCGACGGCGGTGGAATTTTTACGATCAGTTGTTCGAGAAGATCATCGATACCCATCCCGCTTTTGGCAGAACATGGAATCGCGTCAGACGCATCAATCCCGATAATATTTTCGATCTCTTCTTTGACGCGTTCTGGCTCGGCTTGAGGCAGATCCATTTTATTTAAGACTGGAACCACCTCGAGGCCCTGCTCAATCGCCGTATAGCAGTTAGCTACCGACTGCGCCTCGACGCCTTGAGCCGCATCAACCACGAGCAGAGCACCTTCACACGCATACAGCGAACGTGACACTTCGTAACTGAAGTCAACGTGACCCGGCGTATCAATGATGTTCAATTCGTAGGTTTCGCCGTTAAGCGCCGTGTAATTCAGTGTCACACTTTGCGCTTTGATGG
>CAJXTO010000101.1 GCA_913061245.1 uncultured Oceanospirillales bacterium | reverse complement strand
AAAAATCGATAAGGAAATTGAACATGGGTATTCAAAAAACTCTCGCAGGAGCGTTGGTTGCAGCAGCGATGACGATCGCTCCATTTGCAGCACATGCGGAAAATAAGCCGGTTGATATTACGTTTGGTGGTAAATCAACTGCTCAAGTCATGCACAAAGGAAAGATGGTTACGATCCAGCGTGTACAGGATAATGGCAACAGTGTTGATGCGTCTTTCGCGAAAACTTCACGCCCTTGCCCTCCATTTTGTATTCAACCAATCAGTCTTGCTCCTGGTATCGAGACAATTGGTGAAAACGAAATGATCGACTATCTCGAGAAGATGACAGCTGGCGATGATTCAATCTTGGTGATCGATTCTCGTACGCCAAACTGGGTTGAGCGTGGTCAAATTCCTGGTGCTGTGAACATCCCTTGGACTAAGTTAAACACAGCGAAGGGAGCGGATCCTCTCTCAATTGGTGAAATCATGGAAGGTGAGTTCGGTGCAACTTCATTCGATGGTTTGTGGAAGTTTGGTAAGGCGAAGACACTTGTCATGTACTGTAACGGTATGTGGTGTGGCCAGTCTCCAACCAACATCAAGGCGTTGCTTGATTTCGGTTATCCAGCGCACAAGATCAAGTGGTACCGCGGTGGTATGCAAAACTGGGCAAACCTCGGTTTGACTACAGTTAAGCCATAATCAGGTACTGATTGAGAAAGCCCGCCTTAGCCGCGGGCTTTTTTATTCGTGTGATAGGTTCTTGTCACACAAGGCCGAGGGTTGTAGTATTCGCGGCCTTCCACAAAGGCGCGTTGGCAGAGTGGTTATGCAGCGGATTGCAAATCCGTGGACATCGGTTCGATTCCGGTACGCGCCTCCATACTAAAAAGTCCACTCGTTCAGGACCCGGTTACCAAAGCCTTTCGTCACGAAATGCTTCAACACAGTTGTATTGACCGGCTAGTTCAGACTCTGATTTGTTGGTGTAATGAACTGCGAGCCAGCCTTCTGGATACTCAATTTCGTAGGGTGGCTTGACGACCGCTGTCGAAATAGTTCGAAACCCAAAGCGTCCATAAAAACTGGGGTCGCCGTAAGTAACTAAGACATCCGCATTTTTCGACTCAGTGTCAATGATCTGCTCAATTAATTGTCGTGATAGTCCGTGACCTTGCGCATCAGGATGGACCGCGACCGGTGCCATAAGTTTTGCGTTGATCCCGCGATCGTTGGTGAGACTGGAAGTGAAGGCTCCTGCAATGAGCGCATCACTTGTATTGGATAGCCCATAGAATGAAGTTTGGCTTTGACTCACTTGTCGCGCAAGTTCAGAGGCTAGATTGCTGATGATCAGTCCTTCATCGGCTCCCTCACTCTGCGCAAATGTTTCGTAAAAAAGCTCTCGAACTGCGCTTTGATCACAATTTAATGTGGGGTTTCCGATCATAATTTTTAAACCTCTCCTGAGGGGGCGTAAACTGCTATGAACTTGATTCATCTCAAAGGGATTGTCGCCCGATTGTGTCAGACTAAACACATCAATAAAGGAGCGAGACATGCAAAACGTCGAACATCACTGCCTCTCTTTGGAATTTCCGGAACTCAAAGAACAAATCCATGAAATGAAGATGAGCAATAATCATTTTAAAAAAATGCACGATGAATACACAGAGCTCTCAAAGCAAATTGAAAATATGGAAACAGAAGTCACTCCTGCAGCCAGTACAGAAGAGGAAGCACTTAAAGTACAGCGAGTCCATCTCAAAGATCAGCTCTATGGAATGTTGACAGCTTAGTTGAACGAACACCCTCGATAACCCGCATCTTGATATGATTTGCGGGTTTTTTTTGGCAAAAATAAAGGGGAGCAGAGCTCCCCTTAAAAGTAGATGACCTTGCGATCATCCAGGGCATTGAGTGATGAGTATCGCCTCGGTTGCCTCAGGTGTCGTTGATTTAAATCAATGATTACGAACTTGTGAGCTCATCATAAGTAGCTAGAGCCTCAGCTGAGTACATGAGTGATGGCCCGCCACCCATGTAGACACAAACAGCCAAGGTTTCTTCAAGCTCTCCGCGTGTCACGCCAAGACTGATCAGCGCTTTCATATGAAATGCAATACAGGCAGAGCAGTGTTGGCTTATACCGAGAGCGAGCGCCATGAGTTCTTTATGTTTTGCACTCACTTCGCCATCGGTCATTGCGGCTTTTGCCATGCCGCCAAAGCCTTGCATCAACTCTTTATTCGATGAGCGGAAAGGTCCCAGAACATCATTAACGTCTTGCATGAGTTGAGCGTGATTCTTGGTTTGCATCGTGCGATCCTTTTCAGATGGAAAGGCTTACACTACTCAAATTGTGCGACGCAATATACTGAAAGCTGGATCATATTTGACCCAGATCATTTTCGATATTCGCCAGTTTAATCTCGAGCTTCGAGCAATTGTTTGGCCATCCAATCGATGACGAACTGACGCGCGACGCGGCCACCTCGACCACCACGACCAATTGCAAACCGATTGGCTTCAACAGCCATCGCCTCTGAGAATTCGGGTAGTTGCAAATCCCTACCGAGCTCGTCATACCAGTGTTTGACAATTGCGATATATATCTCTTGTGGATATGGATAAAAAGAAAGCCAAAGTCCGAAGCGATCAGACAATGAGACTCGTTCCTCAATGGCATCACCTTGATGGATCTCTCCATTCACCACTGTCGCATGCTGATTGTCGCTCATCGGTTCTGAAACCAGATGTCGACGGTTACTGGTGCAAACCACCAAGATATTGCTGCCAAACTCTTCCAATGTCCCATCGAGAACTGTTTTGAGTCCTGAGTACTCGCGTTCGCCATCTTCAAAAGTGAGGTCATCGCAATAGATCAAAAACTGAAATGGCTCTGAGCGCACCTGCTCGACAATGGCGGGTAAGTCACCGAGGTGGGCTTTTTCGACCTCAACGATTCTTAATCCTCGATCGTGGTAGGCCGTCAGTGCAGCACGAACCATGGATGATTTTCCTGTGCCACGTGCACCCCAGAGTAGCGTCGCATTTGCAGGCAACCCTTTAAGAAATAGCTCGAGGTTGGCCTTGAATTGGGAGGCTTGTTGGTCAACACCAATCAAACCTTCGAATGTTTGATCAAGTCGTGGTTTGAGGGCGCGAAGATGACCCATGTTCGCGCGATCATGAACCCAACGGGCGCCCAACGTGTCTTGCCAATCGATTGAGGGAGCAGGTTCAGGCAGTGTTTCAAGTAATCGGTTTGCAAGCGTCAGAAGTGTTTGGCGAAGTGAAGTCATAGTTGAATCTTATAAAAATCCTTGTTTTTCGTTCGAAGCGGGGCCACATTCCTTGAAAACCAAGGAGATGATAATGATTGACCTGTATTACTGGCCAACCCCAAATGGCAACAAAATCACGATGATGCTCGAAGAGTGTGGACTCGACTACACCATCCATCCGATCAATATTACTGCAGGTGATCAGTTTCAACCTGATTTTCTCAAATTATCGCCCAATAACCGGATGCCAGCGATTGTTGATCATGACCCGATTGGCGGTGGAGAACCATTAGATATATTTGAGTCGGGGGCTATCTTGCTCTATCTCGCGGAGAAGACAGGAAAGTTTTTTCCAACGGATTTGCGCGCACGTTATCACGTCATGAAATGGTTGATGTGGCAGATGGGTGGTCTAGGACCGATGGCTGGTCAGAATCATCACTTCGGTCGTTTTGCTCCTGAAAAGATTCCATATGCAATCGAGCGATATCGTACTGAGACCGCACGCTTATACGGTGTGTTGAATGGTGCTTTAGAGGGACGTGAGTTTATCGCTGACGAGTATTCGGTTGCTGATATGGCGTGTTATCCGTGGATTGCACGGTACGAGTGGCAAGAAATGGATTTAAGTAAGTACCCGAATGTGAAGCGTTGGTTTGATCAAATAGCCGCTCGTCCAGCGACTCAAATCGCATTTGAAAAAGGTGAAGCGATTCGTAACCCTTGATCCTGGGCAATCTTCAGTGCGGTTCGGATTGATCGATCGTGATAATTACGTACAGTAAGCGATCGAATCATTAGAAAAGGAATAACAATGCGTTCATGGATTTTAGTTGCAGCGATTAGTGTTCTGTCTATGCCACTGCAAGCCGAAGAGAAAACAGCGCTCGAGCGCGGTGAATATGGACCACTCGATAAAGCGCCGAAATCTGCTTTGTATGATTATCCGGTCAAAGTCAGTGAGCATGTATATAGCGCGATCGGCGCAACACAGCCTCCGACCTATGAAAATGCGGGCCACAACAACAATCTATCGTTTGTGATTGGTTCAGAGGCAGTTCTGGTAGTCAATGGTGGGTCAAACAATGCGCTCGCTAAAGCGTTGCATGCTGAGATCAAAAAAGTGACCAACCTTCCCGTTAAGTATGTGATTAGCGAGAATGGGCAAGGTCATGCGGTCTATGGGAATCACTATTGGAAGTCGCAGGGCGCGACCTTGATCGGTCATGTTGATGCTCAGCATGAAATCGATGAGAAAGGATTTGGTGGTCTCTCTCGTATGCGTGAGTACGCAAAAGAGTTCGCTGAAGATACGGATCTGGTGAATTTCGATGTCACGTTTGATGAGCAGTATGAGTTGGATCTTGGAGACTTGCCAGTCATCGCGAAAGTGTATGGATCGGCTCACTCTCCTGGTGATGTGAGTGTTCTAGTACCTGCAGATCAAGTGGTTCTAGCAGGTGATATGGCATTTCACGTGCGGATGCCACCCATTTTTGACAACACAGACACAGCGCTTTGGCTTGAGAGTTTTGACCTGTTTGCTGATGAAGTGTCAGATTGGACAATCGTTCCAGGGCATGGCGGGCCTACCGATATCGCGACCGTCACAGCTGGTACTAAAGACTACCTGGTCTTTTTGCGTGGCAAGGTTCAAGAAATCTTAGATGACGGCGGCTCGTTGGATGATGCTTATAAGATTGACCAAAGTCAGTACAAGCATTGGCACACCTTTGATGAGCTCGCGGCCCGCAATGCAGGCCGGGTGTTTGAACGGATGGAGTTTGAATAACCGTTAAGGTGTTAGGAAATGGGTGATCAGCGTTTTTAACGTGGTATCACCCGGCTCCCCAAAGTGCTTCTGGGCACGTCCGCCCAAAACTAACAACATATCTTCAAGTTCATTACCGCTTTGGCGTACAAAATCGAATGATTGAATATCATCGCCGTTATAGCGTTCGGGCCCAAGAATCACACACAACTTCGATTCAACTTTTGAGAGCGTTTTACGTATACGGTATCCATTGACGAAAACGCCTTCGTTACGATGGCCATGGATTTCAGTCTGTGTCGCTGGAGTGATCGCTGAAAAACTCACTGGGCGACCAAGTTCTAGCTGCATTACACCGAGCGAAAAGTCGTCGATGCCGAGCGTGAAGTTGGCTTCACCAGCCAAAAAGATAATCCAACTTTTCAGTGATGACTTGATTGTATTGGCGTCCCACGAAGTTAATACCGGTGCATCTTTGTAAGACATTCCAAGCTTTTCTTCGATCGCATCTGTTACAGCATCGAATTGTTTTCCAAGGAATTTTTTACGGTCTTCTGGTCCGAGCTCTTTGGCATGCGCCTCGATTTGAGCGCGTAATAACCGATCGCCATGTTTGTGAAGAATAGGAACTAGGAGTGAATTAGACGGATGCATCGCTATAA
>CAJXTO010000100.1 GCA_913061245.1 uncultured Oceanospirillales bacterium | reverse complement strand
GGCTATATTGTTTAGTCGCTCTTGAGCTCATCCTCGCCGCTCCAGCCGGCTGCTTTCGCTTTCTCGATAGCGGCGCCATGAATGCGGAGGAATTTTTCCTTCAAATCAGCAGGTAAGGCGCCGACGCTAAATCCATAGGGCTGCCATGCTTTTTCTGTTTTGTCCCAAAGCTGCTCAATACCCTGCGGAAGCCATCCTTCGCACGTCTCCGTTTCTTCAATAATGCCGAACACCTGCGCGTCACGAATAATTTTTCCAGTTGCTGTCATTCCGCCATTGATATCGTTTTGGATACCAACGTAGCGTCGTTCAGTCATGCCGTCTCCTAACGTGTCAAACTTGCAAAGAGTGTAGGTAGTTTCTCGGGTAGTCTATTGACGTGATCTAAAATCATGTAGTTATTTTGGCCAAATATCCGTTTCACGTAATGATCAGCCTGCGGATCCAGTGTCAGGCAGTAAGTAAAGATGCCTTTGCTTGATAATTCGTCGACAGCTTTTCTCGTATCATGTCTTAAATGCTGTGGATCTCTCTCATCAACATCAGCAGGGGAGCCATCTGTCACTAACAAGATAAGCTTGCGGCTTTCAGGCTGTTTCATGAGACCGTATCCCGCATGTCGAAGTGCAGCTCCCATTCGAGTTGATAGCCCTCCATGCATCCCATCAAGGCGCGCTTTGGACTCATGATCAAAGCGCTGGCTAAATTGTTTAAACGTGTAGTAGTGGACATCGTGACGACCGTCGGATGCAAACCCGGCGATTGAAAATGGATCGCCAATGCCTTCAATTGCTGTTGCCACCAGTGTTGCTGCTTCTTTAGTGAGGTCCAACACAGTCTGGTCCGCGCCATCAACTTCGTCATTTGTACTCTCGGAAAGATCGAGTAACACAGTCACTGCGAGGTCTCGAGATTTGATTTGATTGCGCATTGTTATTCGAGGATCAGGTTGTGAACCCATTCGAATGGATACCAGTGCATCAATGGCTGCATTTAGATCGACTTCATCGCCATCTTCCAAGCCTCGGATTCTCTGCACGCCTGTCGGGCTTAACATATCGATGATCTTACGAATTTGGGCAGCAACCGGTTTATATTTCAATAAAATGTCGTCGATCACCGATGGATCGCCCTTAGTCGCTCTCCGTTCATAGACAGTTGCCCAATCGGGTCGAAACAACTGAACTTGATAATCCCATTCTTGATAATGATAGGGGGCAGATATCGGCTCTTTTCCCCACATGGCGTTGAAACTAACCGTCGCTTCACCCGCATCTTCATAGGGCATAAATTCATCGCTACAGACCCAGATTTCTTGCGCGTCATCACCTGCTAATTCGCAATCCACCTCATGAGCCATCTCAAGGACTGAGACATACTTGCGGACTTGTCGTTGCGAGGCGGGGATATATTGGGCGCCATGAGCATCCCAATTAAATTCCTCAAACTCCCATATGAATCGATTGTCGTCGCGATAAGGAATCCGAATCGTATTCAATATTCGGAGGCTCGGAACATCCTTGGTTGCGGCAAAGTAATGATAGAGCTCGAGACCTAAATCCCAAGAAATTAAATTACTTAAAGGTGTTTCCGAAACCCTTTGGTGGAAAGATTCAAGGAGTTGATTGAGTTTTGAGTCCTCAAGTTTGACAGAAGGATCAATGAGTCCAACAGCGATACGCTCCAATATCTCGACTGTTGGATGCTCAAGCTTGCTGTCATGAGTGAGAGTTAAAAGTGATCCCCATAATTTCTGAAGCCCTGGAAACGCTCGGATCGCATTCCACTCGACACGCGCATCTTCAACTAGACCGATAAAAAATAAATGCGCCTGAGAGAGTTGTTCTGCAGATAATGGCTCTGAGGTATATGCAATATGAGCAGCTTGATGCGCAGCCATCGCCCGATAGACGTCATAGCCAGAGATGTCTCCAATCTCATCGACTGCATCGGGGAGATGCATCACATAGTGTTCGAGATATGGGCGAAAACCTTCGTAATCAGCGGCTGTCGGGCGCAGAAAGAAATCTCGCCCCCACAGCGCACGCAAATAGAAATTGATCTTACGTTGCGAATCGATGAAGAGGGTGCCACGACGTTCTTGTTGCAGTACCTTTTGAGAATCCGCGCTTTCTAGAGCGAAGTAGCGTGTAAGATTTTGCAGATCCTTACGGTAGGCTTCAGCCCCGAAGTTTGCCCAGCGCTTGAGACCTGACAAGGTCAGCTTGCTCAATAATTCATCGATATGTGTCAGCATCGGCCGCAACCCGCGGGCCGCTTTGGCGGAGAGTTGGTGGATTAATGACAAATACCCTTTGAGCAACTCGGGATCGCCAAGCCGTCTGGCAGCCGTTGGTAATGACGTAAAGAGCAGGGCGATGACTTCGCCACTGGTCATTGATGAGAGCTTCATTGCGGCACCGAGGCAATCACGAATGACATCTTCACCGCATTCTTTGACAACCTCAGGGATATTCTCAAGCCAAGCTGAGACAAGGTCGTACCCACGCCCAAGCTGAGCTAAACCCCTTGCTCCTTCCATATAGTCCGAGAGTCCTTGGGACGACAGCGTGCGTGCTGCCTCATGAAAACAGGTCTCTAAAGTGGCCTCAAACCCTTCAGGTCCGCCTGCAAAGGCTTCACGATAGTCATCAAGGTTGATGCTCATGATCTAGCCTTAGGTGAAGAATGTCTCCACCGCAGCCTCTAGCGTCTGGCGCATATCGGGGTCGTCGGTGAGTGGTGTGACAAGAGTCATATTACATGCGAGCTTGGCATCAACACCTTCAGCAATCATCTGAGCCGCATAAACCAGCAAGCGCGTTGAGATACCCTCATCCAATCCATGACCCTTAAGATTGCGAGTACGATGCGCAATTTGAACAAGCTTCATTGAAACATCTGAATCAACGCCAGTCTCTTTGGCCACAATATCAGCTTCTAAATCTTCTGCTGGATAATCAAAATCCATCGCTGCAAATCGCTGCTTCGTCGACTGCTTGAGATCTTTCATCAGTGATTGGTATCCCGGGTTGTAGGAGATAACCAATTGAAAATCAGGATGCGCTTCAACCAATTCACCTTTTTTATCAAGAGGCAATTGGCGACGGTGATCCGTCAAAGGGTGGATGACGACTGTTGTATCCTGTCGCGCTTCGACGATTTCATCGAGATAGCAGATTGCTCCAATCCGCGCTGCCACCGTGAGCGGGCCGTCGTGCCAATGCGTACCGTCTTTATCGAGGAGGAAACGCCCAACCAGGTCTGAGGCAGTCATGTCCTCATTGCAGGCAACTGTGATTAAGGGCCGGTCGAGTTTCCAAGCCATATATTCAACAAAACGTGACTTACCACACCCTGTTGGACCCTTCAGCATGATTGGCATCCGGCGCGCGTAAGCTGCCTCATAGAGAGCATCTTCGCCAGCGGTTACCTGGTAAAATGGTTCTTTGGTGATTCGGTATTGATCCATCGTATCTTGATTCATATTCATGCTCCGTCAAAAGCAATGACCCCGGTTGCCCGGGGTCATTCTCTCACTAGACCGGATTGCCACGATAGACAACCATTTCAGCTCCTTTGGACTGTTTATAATTGTCATATCCGACCAAGCGAACATGGTTATTCGGATGGGCTTTATGGCACGCTTCTGCCTCACCCAAGATACGATCCACATCAGACTCTCCAAACATTGGAAGCTTCCACATATACCAGTAATGATCCATCGCATTCTCTGGCTCTGTGTGCTCGATCGCTGGGTTCCAGCCTTGCTGCACGATGTATTCGACTTGCTTCCGAATCCGATCCGTATCCATTTCAGGCAAATAAGAGAAGGTCTCGAACTTGCGGCTTGTCACATCAGATAGAGACGATTTGTAATCTTGAATAGCGCTCATTGTTGTTTCCTTCTTATTGATTAGCGGTGTTGAACATCAAGTTTGTCGACTGTATCGAATTCGAACTTGATCTCTTTCCATGTTTCCATCGCTGTCGCAAGCTCTGGGCTCGATTTCGCCGCGGCTTGAAGGATTTCTTTCCCTTCTTTTTCGAGTTCACGGCCTTGGTTGCGCGCTTCAACACAGGCTTCCAAAGCGACTCGGTTTGCTGCAGCTCCGGCTGCGTTACCCCATGGGTGGCCTAGCGTACCGCCACCAAACTGAAGGACTGCATCATCACCGAAAATGGTGACCAAAGCCGGCATGTGCCAGACGTGAATACCGCCAGATGCGACGGCAAAGCCTCCAGGCATTGATCCCCAGTCTTGATCAAAGAAGATGCCTCGTGAGCGATCTTCTTTCACATAGCTTTCACGTAACAGATCGATCCAGCCAAGGGTAGAAGCACGATCACCCTCAAGCTTTCCAACCACAGTACCTGTATGCAAATGGTCACCACCAGACAACCGAAGCATTTTAGTCAACACTCGGAAGTGAATGCCGTGATTTGGGTTTCTGTCGAGAACAGCGTGCATCGCGCGGTGAATGTGCAAGAGCATTCCATTATCGCGACACCAGTTTGCAAGACCAGTATTCGCCGTAAATCCACCGGTGAGATAGTCATGCATAATAATTGGTGCGCCGATTTCTTTAGCGTATTCGGCCCGCTTGTACATTTCTTCTGGGGTAGGGGCGGTCACGTTGAGATAGTGGCCTTTGCGCTCACCTGTCTCAGCTTCCGCTTTGTTAATAGCCTCCATGACAAAATCGAATCGCTGGCGCCACCGCATAAATGGCTGTGAATTCACGTTTTCATCATCTTTGGTGAAATCAAGGCCGCCACGTAGGCACTCATACACAGCTCGACCGTAGTTTTTGCCTGACAGACCGAGCTTCGGCTTGATCGTACAGCCAAGCATTGGGCGGCCGTATTTATTCATCAAATCACGCTCAACCTGGATACCGTGTGGTGGCCCTCCACAAGTCATGACATACGCAATTGGAATCCGAACGTCTTCAAGGCGTAATGAACGAACTGCTTTAAATCCAAATACGTTACCGACCAACGAAGTCAGTACGTTAACGACTGATCCTTCTTCGAACAGGTCGATTGGATAGGCGATAAACGCGTAATACGCATCATCGCTTCCTGGTACGTCTTCGATTGCGTAGGCGCGTCCCTTATAGTGATCCAGATCGGTAAGCAAATCCGTCCACACTGTAGTCCAGGTACCGGTCGAGCTCTCAGCTGCAACAGCAGCCGCGGCTTCTTCGCGTGGCACGCCTTCCTGAGGAATGATTTTGAAACAAGCCAGAAAATCGGTGTCTTTTGGCACGTATTCTGGCATCCAGTAGGTTTCGCGGTATTCTTTAACGCCCGCGCTGTAACTCTTTCCCTGTTCTTTAGACATTTCTTATCCTTTTCCGTGGCTGAAAGAATGAGAGTCAGAGTAGGGAAGTTGATACATCAATAAAAATAGATTATTTATATGCATAATATAGAGGTTTACTTATGCATAAAATCTATTTGCCAACAATTCAGCAGATGAAGCTATTTGAAGCGGTCTCAAGACTTGGCTCAATTACTCAAGCTGCAAAAGAAGTGAACCTGACACAACCGTCTGTATCAATGCAGATCAAAGCGCTCGAAGAAAAAATCGGAATACCCCTCATCGATCAGATTGGCAAAAGTCTTTATTTGACCAAAGCTGGTGAGGAGGTCGCGGCAACATCTCGAGAAGTGCTTGACCGCCTCGAGGCCATGAAAAGCCATCTCACGAG
>CAJXTO010000099.1 GCA_913061245.1 uncultured Oceanospirillales bacterium | reverse complement strand
AAAGAAAGGGTTTAACATGCGACTACTCATCATTCTCCTAGCGTCTTTCAGTCTGACGGCTTGTTCAATGCTTCCTGAATCGTGGAAATTTGATACGGAGTTTTGGACTTCAGAAGAGGAATCTGTGGCGGCTGAGCCTGCCGAAAAAGCAGAACCAGCCAAGGAAATCGTCCTTGAACTTGATGCCAATCAACTCGCAAAAGTTGAAGTGGGTCAAACCAAGAGTGAGGTACTTGAGATCCTTGGGCCATCGGCTAATGTTGATGACGGAGAGACTTTGGCTGATCACTATGTCAAAGGTGGCGAGGTGTATGACGTGCTGTACTTCCGGGCGAAGGTGGATGGTGTTGAAGATATACGTGCCTTGCTATTCAAAGCCGATCAATTGATTGGCATTGGCTGGTCGGAAGTGAATTAATTATTTCTAAATCTAAATGCGAATGTATTGCATTTAAGTTTGCATAGTATTAATCTCTCCTTATCGAATATGAGGAGAGATGAATGCGTACCCCACAGATCCTAACTACAATTATTGCAGCCGCTTTGGCTGGGCATGTTGCCGCTGCCGAAGTGAATGTGTACTCAGCGCGACAAGATTCGTTAATTGTTCCCCTTCTTGACCGCTTTACTGAGCAGACAGGCATTGAGGTCAATCTAATCACTGGAAAGGCCAATGCCTTGTTATCGCGGATTCAAGCTGAGGGTGCGGCAACACCTGCGGACGTTTTAGTCACGGTTGATGCTGGAAATTTGCATCGCGCGAAAGAGGCAGGAGTCCTCGCGGCAGTCGACAGTGCGACGTTGTCAGATAAAATCCCGGCAAACCTTCGGGATGTCGATAATCAGTGGTTTGGCCTAACGGTCCGGTCACGTCCGATTTTTTATGCAAAAGATCGTGTCAATCCATCAGAGCTTTCTACATACGAAGCCTTAACCGATTCACAGTGGAAGGGCCGGATTTGTATTCGTTCATCGAGCAACATCTACAACCAGTCATTGGTCGCTTCAATGATGGAAGCTAACGGGTCTGAAAAAACGCTTCAGTGGGCAGAGGGCCTGGTCTCTAATCTTGCGCGTAAGCCAACAGGTGGAGACACTGACCAGCTTCGAGCCGCAGCTGCTGGCCAGTGCGATCTCGCGATAGCGAACACCTACTATTTTGGACGTTTAATTGATTCTAAAAAGCCGGAAGATCGCGAGGTTGTCGAAAAATTAGCTGTATTTTGGCCCAATCAATCTGACCGGGGTGCACACATTAATGTCTCTGGCATGGGTGTAACTAAGCATGCTAAAAATCGCGCTGAAGCTGTCCAACTGTTAGAGTTCATGGTGTCTAACGATGCGCAAGCCTACTATGCTGAAATCAATCATGAATACCCAGTTGTTAAGGGTGTGGCCTCGTCACCGACCATTGCCTCGCTGGGTGAATTCAAATCGGATGCCTTGAATTTGAGCATCTTGGGTGTCAATAACAAGGATGCCGTTAAACTCATGGATCGCTCCGGTTGGCAGTAACCTCATTTCATCAACCAGTCCGTTGGATGTTCAGTCGACCTAACGGACTGCTTTTAACCACTTGCATAGCCGCACTCTGTGTGGCTTTGCCTGTTTTGGTGGTTGTTAGTTTTGTACTGACTGGTGTCTCTGATGCATGGGCACACTTACTCGATACATTACTTGCGCGATATGCACTGAATTCTCTTCTACTTTCTGTATTGGTCGCGATCGGCGTCGTGAGTCTGGGTGTGCCTGCTGCGTGGATCATCTCCTTTTATCGCTTTAGGGGCCGAGGTGTTCTGTCGTGGCTTTTATTACTGCCAATGGCTTACCCCGCTTATATCCTTGCCTATACCTACACTGGAGTCTTCGATTTCAGTGGACCAGTGCTCACGTTCTTACGAGACATCAATGCACCACAGTGGTTAATGGAGCCACTCCTTAACATTCGATCATTGCCGGGCGCCGCCATAATGTTGAGTCTGGTGCTGTATCCTTATGTTTACTTGCTTGCCCGAGCGGCTTTTATGGAGCAGTCAGCCAATTTAATGGAAGCTGCTTACACGCTAGGGCAAAGCCGCTGGCGAGTCTTTACACGGATTGTCATCCCAATGGCGCGTCCAGCGATCGCAGCAGGCACCCTCTTGGCTATTATGGAAACCTTGGCAGACTTCGGGACAGTTCAGTTTTTCGGTGTTCAAACGTTTACTACTGGAATCGTTCGTACGTATTACGGATTTGGCGATACGGTTGGTGCTGCACAGTTGAGTACATTACTTTTGGGTTGTGTGTTTTTCCTGGTCATATTCGAAAAGGCGTCGCGTAGTAAGGTCCGCTATTACTCGGATAGGCTCCGGAAGCTCAACCAAACCAGTGTGACGTTGTCAGGATGGAGGCAATTGATCGCTCAAATATTGTGCATAGTGCCTGTCTTCTTTGGCTTCTTATTGCCAACAGCAATTCTCAGCTATTGGGCTCTGTTCTATGCTGAACTACAGTCGATGTGGAGCCTGATCGCAAACAGTTTCTTTTTGGCGGGATTCGCATCACTCTTTATTGTGATGGTGGCCTTGGTCATTTGTTACGCAAATCGCTTATATCCCTCCAAGTGGCTAAATCACACAACGACATTCGTCGGCCTCGGTTATGCGCTTCCAGGCGTTGTCGTTGCAATTGGAGTATTGATTCCATTTGGTGCACTTGATCGTATGATTTCAGAGGCACTCGCACCCTTCGGAGTCAGTCCGTCACTGTGGTTATCAGGAACTTTGGTGGCCCTCGTGTTTGCATATCTAGTCCGATTTTTGACTGTGGCAACCGGAAACCTCACCAGTGGCCTTTCGCGCGTTCGTCCAAGTATCGATCAGAGCGGTCGTCTATTGGGACTCAATCAATTTGGCGTGATTTCAAAATTGCACGTACCTTTAATTCGTGGGTCTGTGTTCACTGCGCTCTTGGTGTGTTTTGTTGATATCTTAAAAGAGCTTCCGGCCACTCTTATTTTGCGCCCTTTCGATTTTAATACACTGGCTGTGAAGGCATATGAGCTCGCCGGAGACGAACGCTTGATTGATGCGTCAGTGCCCTCGATCTTAATCGTGATCGTTGGCCTCGTGCCCGTGATTTGGCTTAACCGCTCAGTAACTCAGGAATAATTGTGGAAACAGCAGCTTTAATGGTTAGAAACATTCAGTTGTCGTATCAAGACAGCATGATTGTTGACGACTTTTCCTTGAGCTTAAAGCCCCAGGAACTTGGCTGTCTGTTAGGACCAAGTGGATGTGGGAAATCAACATTATTACGCGCGATTGCAGGATTTCAGGAACTGGATTCGGGTGAAATTTGGCTGGATAACGAGTTGCTATCGACCGAGCGTCATCGCATCGCTCCTGAACATCGTGGTGTCGGTATGGTCTTTCAAGATATCGCGCTATTCCCTCACTTGACTGTTGCACAAAATATTTCCTTTGGTTTAACGGATTGGTCCCAAGAGAGCCAGACTAAACGAATTGCTGAACTGCTTGAATTAATCGGTCTGACGGGGCTGAATCAGCGCTATCCGCATGAGCTGTCAGGTGGTCAGCAGCAACGGGTGGCCTTGGCGCGAGCCATGGCGCCGAAGCCCAAGTTACTGCTATTGGATGAGCCGTTCTCGGGGCTTGATACGGAGCTGAGAGGTCGTCTCGCCAGTGAAGTACGAACGATTCTCAAGAGTGATGGGATTTGCTCGTTGTTGGTTACTCATGATCAGCGTGAAGCGTTTGATTTTGCAGATCGAATTGCTGTGATGCATGACGGGCATATTTGCCAATTCGATACACCCTTCAACCTATACCATGAGCCAATGAGTCCATTTGTGGCTCACTTTGTTGGACCTGGTGAAATGATTGATGCGCGAGTTGAAGGTCCGCGATCAGTTTCGAGTCCACTTGGGGTTCTTACAAACGATGCGACTCTTGAATTTCCCGTTGGTTCAAATGTCCAAATATTTTTGCGGCCTGACGACTTGATCCACGACGATGATTCAAGCTATCAGGCGACATTGGTCGGGAAACACTTTCGAGGTGCGCACCACCTGTATGAAGTGAAGCTCGATAACGGCGTTGTTCTGGGCTGTTTCGCGCCGTCACACCACAATCATGCGATTGGTGAGCGTATTGGTGTTAGCCTCGATATTGAACACTTGGTGGTTTTTCCAAAATGACGGTCGCTCAAGACCCGACACCCGATTATGACGATGCGCTTAAGGACTTACACCGGCGCTTACGGCTTGCCCAAATCGCAATCTATCGTCAAAACCGCAAGGCTATTATCGTCCTAGAGGGCTATGATGCGGCTGGAAAAGGTGGTGTCATTCGAGAGCTTTCATATGCTTGGGATCCACGCGGTTTCGAGGTCTACCCAATCGGTCCTCCAAGTGTTGAAGAAGCGAATCATCCTTTTATGTGGCGATTTTGGAATCGTCTTCCGGGCCCCGGTCAGATCGCTATATTTGATCGATCGTGGTACGGCCGCCTGCTTGTTGAGCGAGTTGAGCACGGATTGTCTGATTCTGAATATGAGTCGAGCGTCGCGGAGATTAACGCGTTTGAACAGATGCTTCGAGACAATCAGATTACCCTCATAAAATTGTGCTTAGAAACAAATCGGGAGACGCATCGAGCCCGTTTATTGCGGCGGGCAGAACATCCTGACAAGCGATGGAAACTGACGGTTAGTGATATTGAAAGCTTTAATCATCGATCGCACTATGAAGTCGCATTTGATGCAATGTGTTCGCGTTGTACTGTGAGTCCATGGCAGCGCATTGATACAAACCATAAAAAACAAGGGCGCTTGCAGGCGTTAGCCGCGGTTCTTGATTCTTTAGAAATCGAACTCAAGCCAAGAACCTTTGCCTACAACCCTGGTGTGATCGAGCGATTGGATGAGTTATCGAAATAATGATGTCAAATTGTCTAAAGCTCGGTAGAGTCGGATTCATGAACATTCGAAGATTTTGTTACGCAATCTGCACACTTTTGTCGATATCAGCGAACGCTGATACCTTGTATCGCTCTGATGTGATGTTTATTTCAGACGCAGATAGGCAAGCTGAAATTGAAAAACTTATTTCGATTGAATCGCCATCAGAACAACAATACTTAACGCAAATAGCCTTGGAAAAACCCGAGGTGTTTGCTCGACAATTGAACCGTGCTCGCGATGTTCTGCTCGCTGGAGGTGAGCCGTCTCAAGTCAGTTCGAGACTAAAGACGGAAGGGTTTTATTCGCCAGAGACACAGTCTGCATTACAAGCGTTTGTGCTAGGCCTGCATCCTGAAGACTCGATTAATGCATCGCGTGTGATGGACTTTGTGATACGCATGAATAACCCAGCAGGTGCTTGGGATTACCTCTTGAATCCATCTGTTGAACTGGATGATTACGCAGGGCTTGAATGCGCACCGGGGAAGGCGCCTACAGAACTGTTGGGTCCATCTGAACATCAATATGTGATCCAAGTGGCTCATCCCAATATGGAGCTGTCGCTGTGGCGTTTTGATGCAAGGCAAGCAGCGACATATCCAGTGGCAACTGTTGTCGAGACCACAGTTGAGGCCTATCGACTGGTCGATCGGTTTGGATCCGATGCGGCGATCTTAAACCGAGATGATTTATCGATGCAGTTGCCAACAGGCGATGCCTTGCAATGTCATAAAGTTGAGCCCTCAGTGATGCGGGCGTACCAAGATCATCG
>CAJXTO010000098.1 GCA_913061245.1 uncultured Oceanospirillales bacterium | reverse complement strand
AATTCGCATCTGTGGGTGAAGATTGCCAAGATAAAAAATACAAAGGTGAACGGACCGAATTGGTCATTGGTGATGATAACGTCATCCGTGAAGGCGTGACTTTGCATCGCGGGACATCGCAAGACCGAGGGATTACCAAAATTGGTTCGAGCAATCTCTTCATGTGCTACGTGCATGTCGCGCATGATTGTGTGATTGGTGACAACATCATTATGGCAAACAATACCGCGGTTGCCGGGCACGTCCATGTTGGTGATGGCGCGATCCTCGGCGGTGGGACGCTTGTTCACCAGTTCTGCCGCATTGGACAGTATGCGATGACTGCGGCCGGAACAGTGGTTTTGCAGGATATCCCTGCCTTTGTTACCTGTTCTGGAAATCGTGCAGAAGCCCACGGTATGAACGTCGAAGGGATGCGGCGTCGTGGTGTTGATAGCGATGTCATCAACCGGTTAAGAGAAGCCTACAAGACCGTATACCGTCGTGGACTGACTCTGGATCAAGCGATTGCTGAACTGGATCAAAACAATACCGGTTGTCCTGAAGTGGATACGTTCTTAGACAGTCTTAAATCATCACAGCGAGGCATCGTTCGCTGATGCAGATCTGTGTGGCGGCTGGAGAGGTTTCCGGCGACCAGATTCTTGCACCCATTCTTTCTCGCGTTTCTGAGTCAGTCCCTGTGGTCTACAGTGGTATTGCGGGCCCTCACATGGTTGAGATTGGGACCTATCCACTGTTTCCGATGGATCGATTGTCTGTCATGGGGGTGATGGAAGTGTTGCCCCGTTTGCCTGAATTGTTATCGATTCGTCGCCAGATGAAGCATTATTTGGCCGCATCACACCCTCAAGCGCTGATTACTTGTGATGCGCCTGATTTCAATTTACCGCTCTGTGCACACGCAAAATCACTTGGTATACCTGCGATTCATGTTGTGAGTCCATCAGTATGGGCGTGGCGCAGAAACCGAATCCCGAAGATCGCCAAACAGCTTGATCTATTGTTGTGCCTGTTTCCTTTCGAGCCGGAACTCTATGCCGATACTGGACTTCGTTGTGAGTTCATCGGGCATCCTTTGGCAGCGCAAATCACTTTCGATCCAGATCCAACTGGATATCGAACTGCTCTTGATCTTCCATTAACCGAGCCTGTACTTGGTATTTTGCCGGGAAGCCGTGAGTCCGAAGTCAAACGACTCCTGCCACTATTTTTGGCTGCATTTGATCGCTTGGTTACTGAGATTCCTGATTTGGTAGGAGTGATTCCAGCGGCGACGCACCATCTGTATGGATTGATTCAATCGATGATTGGTTCTCGGCCAGTTCGTGTGGTGCACGGTGAGTCGCGGCAAGTGATGGCGGCATCATCGGCTGTCCTTCTGGCATCAGGTACTGCTGCACTTGAATCGGTGTTGACTGGGCGTCCAACGGTCGCTGCCTATCAAATGAATCCTTGGACCTACAGGATGGTTAAAGGGAAGCTCGAAACAGAATTTGTCACGCTGCCAAACTTCTTGGCAAACCAAGCACTGGTGCCAGAATTGATTCAAGGAGCTGCATCTGTCGATTCGATTGTTCACGCAATCCGGCCAATGCTCAAAGAGGGTCCATCTGAGCCGTTTTTGAAGGACGCTCGTAAAATATATGACTCGCTTTCCGGTGATGTGACTGATCGCGCAGCAGACGCGATTGTGGAGTATCTCTCGTGAGTTTGATGGTGGGAGTCGATGAAGTGGGGCGTGGACCGCTTGCGGGTCCTGTCGTGACCTGTGCTGTCTTGTGGCCTGAAGATCACGGTATTACTGAACTGGATGATTCCAAGAAACTATCTGCAAAGAAGCGTGAAGCCTTGATTCCATTGATTCGAGAGAAAGCGCTGAAGATCAGCTTCGGGCGAGCTGAGGTAGAAGAAATTGATACCCTGAATATCCTGCATGCGACGATGTTAGCGATGGAACGAGCAGTTGCGGGTCTCGGTGATTTTGATGCGCCGATTCAAATTGATGGGAATCGGGTGCCAGATGGGCTGAAGGGGCGAGCGCAAGCAGTGATTGGTGGCGATGGGTTGGTTGCTGCGATTTCAGCCGCCTCAATTCTTGCTAAAGTGGCTCGTGATGAAGAGATGGCAGCGCTGTCTGAGATCTATCCGGGGTATGGTTTAGAAGGGCATGCAGGTTATCCGACCAAGGCGCATATCGAGGCGCTCGAGACGCTTGGAGTGACGCCTATTCATCGACGTTCATTTGGACCAGTCAAACGGATATTGGAGAAGGCATGACGCAGTTTGTCCACTTACGGACGCATTCTGAATACTCACTGGTTGATGGTCTCTTTCGGGTCAAAGAGCTCGTTGGACAGGTATCACAGTACGGAATGCCAGCTGTTGCCTTAACTGATGAGTCCAATCTGTTCGCGTTGGTTAAGTTTTATCGTGCCTGTCTGTCGCAAGGTGTGCAGCCCATTATCGGTGCAGACTGTTGGGTGAAAGGTACCGACGGGTTCGGCCGTCTCACCTTCATCGCAATGAACCAAGAAGGCTACAAAAACCTTCTGGAATTATTGTCGCTTGGGTGGCTTAAAGGCCAAGATGGCGATTATGCGCTGCTTGAATGGGAATGGGTCGTTGAGCATGCGTCTGGGCTCATTTGTCTGACTGGTGCGACAGAAGGTGAGATTGGACGGTTAGTCGCTGCTGGCCAAACGGAAAAAGCCGACGTCGTGCTTGATAAATATCACGCGCTTTTTGCTGACAGACTGTATTTCGAACTCACACGTATTGGCCTGTCTGGTGAAGCAGCACTCGCCCAATACGGTGTTAAAGCAGCCGATCAGCGGCAAATTCCCTTGGTTGCAACCAATGTCGCCTGTTTCCGGGAAGCCGATGATTTTGAAGCGCATGAGACGCGGGTTTGTATTCACGACAGTGTCACACTTGATGATCAGCGGCGTGTGCATCGCCATACCCCAGAGCAGTGGCTCAAACCACAGGATGCGATGGTCGAGCTGTTTTCAGATTTGCCAGATGCGGTTGCCAATACGGTACAAATTGCCAAGCGCTGTGGCGTTGAACTGACGCTTGGTACGTACTTCCTGCCTGAATACCCAGTGCCTGAAGGAATGACTCTTGACGAGTTTTTCCGGAAGTTCTCACATGATGGATTATCTGAACGGCTTGAAGCAGCTAAATCTTACGGGCAATCCCTTGAAGAGCAGGAGTATCGCGCGCGACTCGATTTTGAGGTCGACGTGATTTTGCAAATGGGCTTCCCTGGATACTTCTTAATCGTCGCTGACTTTATCCAGTGGGCCAAAGACCATGCCATCCCTGTGGGACCAGGACGAGGCTCAGGTGCAGGCTCAATTGTGGCTTGGGCGCTCAAGATTACTGATCTTGATCCAATTGAGCACGAATTGCTGTTTGAGAGATTTTTGAACCCAGAGCGTGTCTCGATGCCTGACTTCGACGTTGACTTCTGTATGGAAGGTCGAGATCGCGTGATTGATTACGTTGCGGAGCGTTACGGACGGTACGCCGTAAGCCAGATTGTGACCTTTGGGTCGATGGCAGCAAAAGCGGTCGTACGTGACGTCACCCGCGTGCAAGGAAAGCCTTATGGCTTGGGTGATCGATTGGCAAAACTCATTCCGTTTGAAGTCGGGATGACCTTGGACAAGGCATTTGAAGCTGAACCCCAACTCAAAGAGCTTGTCGAAAATGATGATGAAGTTCGCGAAGTCTGGGATATGGCCTTAAAGCTTGAAGGCCTCTCTCGAAATACGGGTAAACACGCCGGTGGTGTTGTGATTGCACCGGGTAAGCTCACAGACTTCACCGCCTTGTTGTCAGCTGAAGATGGCTCGAGTCTGGTGACTCAGCTTGATAAGGATGATGTTGAAGCTGCAGGTTTGGTGAAGTTTGACTTCTTAGGTCTCAGAACCTTGACCATCATTGATTGGGCGCTTGGATTGATTCGGCAAACCCAAGGTGAAGCTCCTGTGATTGAGCGGATTCCAATGGATGATTCCAAGGTGTTTCAGTTGTTATGTCGTGGTGATACGACAGCTGTATTCCAGCTTGAATCCCGTGGGATGAAAGAGCTCATTCGGCGATTAAAGCCAAATTCCTTTGAAGATATCGTTGCCTTGGTTGCGCTGTTCCGTCCGGGCCCACTGCAGTCTGGCATGGTTGATGACTTCATTAACCGAAAGCATGGTCGTGCCAAGGTTGAGTATCCACACCCAGATCTTGAACCCATTCTGAAAAACACCTACGGAGTCATTCTGTATCAGGAACAGGTGATGCAGATTGCTCAGGTTCTTGCGAATTACTCACTCGGTGGCGCTGACCTTCTTCGCCGGGCCATGGGTAAGAAAAAGCCTGAGGAGATGGAGAAGCAGCGGGAGATTTTCTTACAAGGGACAGGTGAGCGAGGAATTGATGCGAAGCTTGCCGGTTCGATTTTTGATTTGATGGAAAAATTCGCGGGCTATGGATTCAACAAGTCACACTCAGCTGCCTATGCATTGGTGTCGTACCAGACCGCATTTTTAAAGACTTACTATCCCGCGGAATTTATGGCTGCCGTGTTGTCCTCTGACATGGATAACACGGATAAAGTCGTGCCTCTCATTGAGGAATGCCGCCGGATGGGTCTTGTCGTGAGACCACCTGATGTCAACGCTGGTTCATTTAAGTTTTCGGTCAAAGACGGTGAGGTCATTTATGGCCTTGGTGCGATCAAAGGGCTTGGTGAAGGACCTATTGGTCAGTTGGTTGATGCACGGAATCAGGACGGATCCTTTACAGATCTATTCGATTTTTGTCGTCGAGTGGGTACTGGCAAAGTGAATCGACGAGCGCTTGAGGCATTGATCCGGGCGGGCGCATTTGATTCGCTGAATGAACCACGTTGGGTTGTTATGTCATCACTTGAAGATGCGATTGGCCAAGCGGATCAAGAGGCGCGCAATGAAGCAGTCGGTATGGATGACATGTTCGGGTTAGGCGGTAGCAATGAGTCGCAAGCAGGAAGTGATCCTTATCAGCATCATCGAAGCGCTGTGCGTTGGAGTGAGCGTGATGTACTGCGCGGTGAGAAAGAGACACTCGGGTTGTATCTAACTGGACATCCGATTGACTGGTATGCCGATGATTTGAAAGGGCTTGGCGCTAAAGCACTCGAAAACCTTGAGCGGACCAAAGACACCGTGCGTGTCGCTGGTTTGGTTGTAGGTTTACGCGTGATTCGCAATAAACGTGGGGATTCATTCGGGATTGTAACGCTCGATGACCGAACTGCTCGTATGGATGTGACGGTCTTTGCGGATTTGTTTGCAGACTGTCGCGAAAAACTCGCTGATGATTCTCTGGTCGTCATTGAGGGTGATGTCAGTTTCGATGAATTCACCAATGGTTTGAAAATGCGCGCAAACAAGGTGGATACCCTTGAAAATGCTCGGAAACAATCGGCGTCTGGCTTAAAAATTCATTTGGATATGAAGGCTCCTGAGTTCACTGAGACGTTGCTTTCGAAACTTCAGCCGCATTTGGGCGGTGAGTGTCCGATCGTTATCGCGTACAATGCGGCCAATGCCAGTGGCGAAGTCGTGTTGGGTGAACATTTTCAAGTGCATCCAAATGATTCGTTATTATTGGAGTTACAGGAATTGCTCGGACAAGACCGGGTACAACTCGAATTTTCTGCAAGGACACAGCAACGCGCATGAATCCAAACTATCTCGATTTTGAACA
>CAJXTO010000097.1 GCA_913061245.1 uncultured Oceanospirillales bacterium | reverse complement strand
CAGGTGGTGAAAAACGCCGTGTCGCACTCTGCCGTCTGTTGCTACAGAAACCGGACATGCTGTTGCTGGATGAACCAACCAACCATTTGGATGCTGAGTCAGTCGCGTGGCTTGAGCACTTCTTGGTCGATTTCGATGGCACAGTGGTCGCTGTCACCCACGACCGCTACTTCTTAGATAATGCTGCAGGCTGGATCCTAGAACTTGACCGTGGCCGCGGCATCCCATTTGAAGGGAACTATTCAACCTGGCTTGAAGCCAAAGAAAAGCGTCTCGAGCAAGAGCAGAAGTCAGAAGAAGCACGGCAAAAGACCATCAAGAGTGAACTTGAATGGGTACGTCAAAATGCCAAAGGCCGACAAGCCAAATCCAAGGCACGTCTCAAAGCCTTTGAAGAACTGCAAAGCCAAGACACACAAAAGCGGAACGAAACCCAAGAAATCTATATCCCACCAGGACCACGTCTTGGCGATAAGGTGATCGAATTCAGTCATGTGAATAAAGCATTCGACGATAAGATGCTAATTGAGGATTTGAGCTTCTCAATTCCAGCAGGGGCGATTGTCGGCGTGATCGGTGGTAACGGTGCAGGTAAATCAACGCTCTTTAAGATGATTACCGGTCAAGAATCTCCTGATTCCGGAACCGTTGAGATCGGTGACACTGTTGAACTCGCCTATGTCGATCAGTCGCGAGATGCTCTTGATGGATCAAAAACGGTCTGGGCGGAAGTGTCCGATGAGCAAGACATGATTACTGTCGGCAACTACTCGATCCCAAGTCGCGCATATTTGGGCCGATTCAACTTTAAAGGCGGTGACCAACAGAAGTTCGTGAAAGATCTCTCTGGCGGTGAGCGCAACCGACTGCACCTTGCTAAAACATTAAAGCAAGGCGGCAACGTGTTACTTCTCGACGAACCGACCAACGATCTCGATGTCGAAACACTGCGTGCGCTAGAAGAAGCACTACTCGCTTTCCCTGGCACAGTCCTTGTGATCTCTCACGACCGTTGGTTCTTAGACCGGATCGCAACACATATCTTGGCCTACGAAGGCGATTCACAAGCAACCTTCTTCGAAGGGAACTACACAGAATACGAAGACGATCGGAAGAAACGCTTGGGCGGTGAAATCATCCCAACCCGCGTGAAATATCGTCGACTCGCTGACTGATGGGTCGCACCTGGCCGTATCTGGTGCTGTTACTCCCGCCCCTATTTTGGGCGGGAAACTTCATCGTCGGCCGGGCATTTGCGTCAGATCTTGGCGCGATCACCATGTCGTTTTATCGCTGGCTGTTCGCATTGTGTTTGCTACTACCCTTTGCTTTCCAAACAGTCCGCAGAGAACTCCCGGTTATCATCAACAATCTGCCCATTCTAACGACCCTGGCTCTTCTATCGGTTGCAAGCTTCAATGTGCTTCTCTATCTCGGCTTACGGGACACTGAAGCGACCAACGCGCTGCTAATTAACTCATCCATCCCTGTCTGGATTGTGCTCTTTGGTGTTCTATTCTTTAAAGACACTTTAAGCGCGCGCCGTGGGGCTGGAATTTTAGTCTCTTTGATTGGTGTGGCTTACCTCATCTTAAGCGGGCAATCCGATCATCTCACCGTCAACCCCGGTGACTTATGGGTGATTTCTTCATCGATTGGCTGGGCTTTGTATTCGCTCACACTTCGAAAAAAACCAAGCGAACTCTCAGGTCTTGGTTTTCTTGCCTACATCGTCTTTTTTGGGGTGTGCTTTAACGGACTCTTGTTAAGCCTCAATCCATTGAATGAACCACCGATTCCGCTGACTCTCGATACACTCTATGCAGTCGGCTACGTGGCCATCTTTGCATCACTCGGAGCCTATGTGTGCTGGAACTACGGGGTCGGACAACTCGGTGCGCAAGTGGCCGGACAATACATTCACTTGATGCCATTTTACGGCGTCATTCTGGCCTCTATTTTCTTGAATGAATCCCTCACCCCAAATCATTGGATTTCTGGTGCGCTCATTGCCGCCGGTCTATTTCTCGCACTAAGGCAACCCAACCATGCAATGGCATCCAAATCCGAGTGAACGTCGCGCGCACGCGAGCCTCAAATGGTCCACGTTTCCCGAGAGTGAATTACCCCTGTGGGTCGCTGATATGGATTGTGCGCCACCACCTTGCGTTATCGAAACGATCCATCAAGCAACTGATCATGGAATTTTTGGCTATGGCACTGAGCCGAAAGGGTTTAGGGATGCCTGGGTCGACCATCTCCGTAACCGCCATCGATGGGATATCGATCCTGACTGGATTGTGCCTGTAGCAGGCGTTGTCCCAGGGATGCGCTTCGCACTGATGGCACATCCAGAGATCCGGCATGTACTCACGCCGACACCTGCCTACCCCTACTTTAAAACGGTCCCCTCGATTGAACGACGAACTGAGCATCCGATAGCACTGACTCGTCTCAGTGATACGCTTGAGCCGTCTCTGACTCACATAAGAGAAACACTGGGTACGCTTAAAGAATCCTCCGCAATTCTCTGGTGTAACCCGCATAACCCAGGGGGCACCGTCTATTCACAGGAATTTATCCAAGAGCTCGTCACAACAGCATCCAAATACGACTCACTGATTGTGAGTGATGAGATTTGGGCTGATCTCATTTTAGATGATCAAACGCATATTCCTCTGGGTCTCATCGCACCGAATGATCAGCCAACGATTACGTTGATGGCTGCGACCAAAACATTCAATGTGGCAGGCTTTGGCTGTGCAGTCGCCATCATTCCGGAGCCAAAAACACGTGCACGTTTCCAAGAAACACAGATCGCGATGCCACATGTTGCACCGCTTGCCTATGCAGTGACTGAATCGTGTCTTCGCGATGGCTGGCACTGGCATCGTGAATTAATCGATGCCTTGAAACGCAACCGCAGCCGAGTCCTTGATTGGGCCGCAACACATCCTGAACTTGAAGTAACTACCGGACAAGCCACCTTCCTTGCTTGGATCGAATCGCATCATCAAAAAGACCTATCAGATCGCTTTGCCCGGCATGGTGTCCGCCTATCGCCTGGAACACCTTTCGGTTCAG
Source organism: uncultured Oceanospirillales bacterium (assembly GCA_913061245.1). Lineage (GTDB taxonomy): Bacteria > Pseudomonadota > Gammaproteobacteria > Pseudomonadales > Litorivicinaceae > HIMB30. Next base: position 2,688 of record CAJXTO010000097.1, on the reverse strand, counting down.
AGACTGCTGTCCGCTTGAATTTTGGGACCAATCCCGCCACTTTAGATGAAGCGCTACGCCGAATGGATGCGGCACTACTGTAAACCCGAGAGGAATACACATGATCGAAAAACGCCCACTGGGAAAAACCGGAATCGACGTCACATCCATTTGCCTTGGTACCATGACCTGGGGTGAACAAAATACGGAAGCTGAAGCACACGAGCAGTTGAGTTATGCCTGCGACCAACGCGGTATTAATTTCATCGATACCGCTGAACTCTATCCTGTGCCGCCAAAAGCAGACACCCAAGGCCGGACCGAACAGTACATCGGCTCGTGGCTCGCCAAACGCGGCCAGCGAGACGACCTTGTGATCGCCACCAAAGCATGCGGGCCAGGTGAGTGGGTCAACTATTTCAGAGGCGGTCCACGTCATACCAAAGACCATTTAGAGGCAGCAATCGACGCATCACTCGCTCGTCTTCAAACCGACTATGTCGATCTGTATCAGCTCCATTGGCCTGATCGTCCCACCAATTTCTTTGGCCAATTGGGCTACACCCACGTAGATGGTGCAGACGAGACACCGATCGATGAAATCCTCACCGCACTTGAAAGCCTCGTCGTCAGCGGCAAAGTCAGAGCAATCGGGCTTTCGAATGAGACACCTTGGGGCGTCATGACGTTCCTTGAGATCGCACGTCGTGAAGGCCTTCCTGTCGTTGCATCCATTCAAAACCCCTACTCACTGCTGAATCGAACCTTCGAGATCGGCCTTTCGGAAATCGCACACCGGGAGTCTGTAGGCTTACTTGCCTATTCACCACTCGCATTTGGGGTGCTGTCTGGAAAGTATTTAGGTGGCAAACGACCTGAAGGCGCCCGACTCACTCTGTTTGATCGATTCAGTCGCTACTCCAATCCAGAAGCGACAAAAGCAACAGACGACTATGCAGCACTTGCTGCTAAGCATGGCCTCTCTTTGACGGAAATGGCACTCGCTTTTGTGACCTCAAGGCCATTTGTGACATCCAATATCATTGGAGCCACGTCAATCGAGCAACTGAAAGAAAATATCGACACGCATGATCTCAAATTGTCAGATGCCGTTCTTGATGGCATTGAAGCGATCCATATCAGCCAACCCAACCCATCACCCTAAGGATTGAACATGACACCACGTCGCAGCGCACTCTTTATGCCAGCCCACAACGAGCGAGCGATTGCTAAAGCACGAACGCTCGACTGTGACGTGGTCATTCTGGATCTGGAAGATGCGGTCGCTCCAGATACCAAACAAAGCGCTAGAGGTAATGCGAAAGCAGCAGTTTGTGATGGTGGCTTCGATCCACGTGAGATCGCGATACGCGTCAATGGGATCGGCACTGAATGGCACACAGATGACATCAACACATTTGTTGACACCCCCTTAGATGCGATCGTAATTCCAAAAGCAGAATTACCGGCTGATATCGCGCGACTCGGTGAGCTCATGGACGGCCTCGGTTACAGCCCTGATGTTGAGCTTTGGCTCATGGCCGAGACACCTACAGGTGTCTTCAATGCGCGTGAACTCTGCCAAGCACACGGACGTGTGGGTGCACTTCTCATGGGAACGTCCGATTTAGCCAAATGCTTGCGAATTCCTGCAACGATTGAACGCGATGGGTTATTGCATGCCCTCTCACACTGCGTGCTCGCTGCGCGAGAAGCCAATATCGATGTGCTAGACGGGGTGTGTTTGGATCTCGCAAACCCAGAAATTTATCAGGTGCAGTGCGAACAAGGACGACAACTCGGATTCGATGGCAAGACGTTGATTCACCCCTCACAAATTGCAACTGCTAACGAAGTCTTCGCACCATCTGATGATGACGTCGAACGCGCAAAAAATATCATGACCGCCTGGAATGAAGCTCTCGCTCGTGGCGATGGACTCTGCGTACTGAACGGAAAGTTGGTTGAGAATCTGCATGCGGAGGAAGCCTTGAGAACAATCGCTCTTCACGAGGCAATACAAGCGCGCTCACTCTAATGGCGTAACATCCACAGAGACTTCGAGAGCATGCTGACTACCACCCGTCATCAAGCCCTTCAGTGGAACAACGTCACCATAATCTCGCCCCCAAGCAAGCGTGACATGACGCTCTGACGGGAGAAGGCCATTGGTCGGATCAAAATCAATCCAACCGGTCCCAGGAACAAAGACGCTGACCCATGCATGCGATGCATCAGCACCCATCAGCTTCGGTTGGCCAGGCGGAGGATCGGTTTCCAAATAGCCTGAGACATAACGGCACGCAACTCCCTTGGATCTCAAGGTCGCGAGCATCAAATGCGCAAAGTCCTGACACACACCCCGCTTTTCAGATAAGACAAGCCCAACAGGCGTTTCAACATCACTGAAATTTTGATCATAAACAAACTCATGAAAAATGAATTCATTCAGTGCATTGGTCGATTCAAGGAGGCCACGGCCGGCTGTAAAGAAGCCTGAAGCAAATTGCTGAATATCTGTATTACTGGTCGGCACATACACACTTGGCCGGCAGTAAAGCCTTGTTTTCGCAGGGATTGCCGATTCAGCATCCCAAGCAATATCGCGCTCTAAATCAACCCGCGTCGGGCGGACTTCCACTTCCGACTCAGCGAGTACATTGAGCTCTGTGTGCACTTCATCAATCGAAAATTGAGAGACTCGATTAC
>CAJXTO010000096.1 GCA_913061245.1 uncultured Oceanospirillales bacterium | reverse complement strand
TGGACCTTCGGAAAGAGAAGAACTTCTTCGAAACCCGAGTCACTGAGTATCAGGTCGGCGGCGCGCTGTCCTGGGACTAAACCTCCACCGAGGGTGATTCCAGCCCAGACTCCGGTCTGGGCTTTTTTATGTCCGAAGCGCTCGCAACACAGCCTCAGGATCTCGATCAACCACATTTAATAAAACGAGAGCAGGCCCTCTTGGACGCCGGTCACCACGCTCCCAGTGCCTTAATGTGCTCACACTAATCCCAAAAGCGGAAGCAAATTCTTGCTGAGTCATACCCACTTTCTGGCGAATTGATTTCACATCCAGTGGAGAATACTGATGAATTACCGCTTGCGTATGCTGACTGTTATCCAGCGCGATCGCTTCAGTTAGTCCTTGCCGAATGCTCTCGAAAAACTCACTCATTGATTATCCCCATATTGCCGCTTCAACACTGTCGTTAGCACGGCGAGTTGCTTACATTCTTTCTCCGATAAATCAGCTTGATTGGCCTTATCAAATACGGTGAGCAGAAACAGTGGTGTTTTACGATCACAGTAGTAATACAGCACCCGAAGTCCTCCCCGTTTACCTTTTGATTTTGACGCCCATCGCAGTTTCCGTATGCCACCTGTCCCTCGAATCAAAACACCGGCTGTGGGAAAAGCCACAAGGTATTCGATGAGATGCATTCGAGCATCTTCAGACAACAAACCCTCAGACCGTTTAATAAACTCCGGCAGCTCCACTACAGTATGCAAAATCCCACCCGAATAATCCATTGGATTACCTCAATTCAGTCTCTGTTTCTGAGACTGTAGTTCAGACCTCAAGATTTGCTTGTGATGATTTTTCTGCATCCTCAAGGATTGAAAGCTATACTTTTTCCCATGAATCTTTTCCTCGACACAGCGAATACCGACTGCTGGGCAGACCTTGCAGGCACCAGGCTTTTTTCTGGCATAACAACCAATCCTCTACTCATTCAAAGAGCGGGCCTTAAGACATCAATCAAGACCTACCAAGCCCTCTATGAAAGAGCGATTGAGCTTGGTTATCCGAGTATTCAATTTCAGGTGTTTGGTGAAGATTGGCTCCACTGTGCACAGTCAATTGCAGCGATTGGGCCTGAGGTATTGATCAAGATACCGGCAAATACAACAGGCTTTGAAGTGGTCTCAGAGCTCGGTTTGCCTGATCGGACAACACTGACAGCAGTCTATTCAGAGGGCCAGGTCATCGCAGCTGAAGCACTTCAAGTTGCGTATACAGCCCCCTATTACGCTCGATTAAAAGAAGCGACAAACGAAGCCGATGAGATCTTTGATCGGATGCAAGATATCGCATTTGAAACCGAACTTTTGATTGCGAGCCTGCGATCGAATGAGCAGTTTCTTGAGCTAGCAGCACGCGGTTTTTCAACCTTTGCACTTCCTGAACCGATTGCACGCACTTTCTTTGAATCAGACCTAGCCAACCAAGCGATTGCTGATTTTGAAAAAGCCGCCCGCGGCTAGCCAAACGTTGCGTCGACTTCCTCGCGTGTTGGTGGCTGACATCCAGCCCGCGTGCAATTCATACCAGCAACACGTGATGCGAGAGTCAGTATCTCAGAGAGACTCGGTTGATTAAGTTGAGACAACTTGTCTCCAGCAATCTGGAGTCGATCGATCTCAGCCAATAAGGTCCCATGGACAGAATCACCCGCGCCAACCGTATCAGATAATGGCCCTGGTAGACTTGCGCCAACTTCTGCCGTTACACCCTCTCGTGTGTAACCTCTCAATCCCTCCGAGCCACGGGTATAAACGCAGAGTTGCGGTGCATAGGTTTCCATAAATTGATTGAGTGCATCTGTCGTCCACTCGGGATGCAGATATTCCAGATCTTCATCACTCAATTTGACGAGATCCGCTTCATGAAAAAAGCGCGCGATCCCGGCGCGATATGCGACTGGATCTTTGGTCATCGAGGGGCGACAGTTGGGATCAACAGAAATCAATGCGCCCCGTTCTTTTGCCGCTTTCACAACAGACAGCCACGCATCTTGATCCTCAGTTGGGATCAATGCACAGGACCCCACATGAAAGATCGACATCGACTGAGGGAAAGAGGCGATAATCTCTGCCACAGGCACTTCGCGATCAGCAGTCCCGTCGCGGTAAAACGCATAGCTTGGCTGACTGGTTTCATCAAGCGACACGACAGCGAGCGAGCTATAGGCATCGGATCGCGCGTTGTCTCGTAAAGAGACTCGACACTCAGCCAACCGTGCAGCGAGCAAATCACCGTAGGCATCAGTACTTAACGTCGAGACATAGAGGACTTCCGACCCCAATTGCCCCGCTGCCAAGGCACAATTCAGGGTTGAGCCGCCAGGGCAGGCCTCGAACAACCGTTGCCCACGATCAATCAAATCAACAATTGCATCACCGCCGATGACGATCATGCTTACACCCCTCTAGCACCCTTTGTAATCACAATATTTCCGTAAAGCGCGGGGTCGGAGGTTGCGATGATTGCAAAAGCGTCTTTCACCGACTGATAGAACGTATCATCATCAGGTCGAGTAATTTCTCCACCAAGCGACTTGATTTGTTGAATCAAATCCAGATGCACTGGCCGCTCTGTGCTCGGAACCCAACCCGTCACTTCGTCTGTTTCAATGGGAAATACGGTCAAAACAGCTTCAAGAACAGAAGAGACCGTGTGACCATCCATCCGAATTAAGCGATTGGCGTCGCGCTCGGCAGGATAGTTCCCATCGACAATGGCAATGGTATCGCCATGACCCATCGATGCCAGGGTATATAACAAGTCTGGGCCGAGACGTTGATCAATTCCGAGAAGCATCATTCACCTCAGTGCGCGACTTTAGCGCGTTGAAATAGATCATCGGTCATCAGCGAACCAAGCACTGCGACAAGACCTAACACCAATACGGGGAAGCCAGGAAGTCCCTGAAGCAAAAGACCGATAGCCGCTGCAACAATCACGGCAACCATGATGAATGCTCGCTGCTGTGTTGGTTTAGCAACCATCACAAATCCAGCAACTGTGGCGATCAGAAGGCCCCAAGACAAGACTGCTTGTGAGCCAATCATCGCTTGAAGCGATGCGATTGCATCAGCCTCAAGTAAGCGTGTCATTTGATTCGGTGCCAGTTGTCCACCAGCAGCAACGATCGCCTGCATGCTTGAATGTTCGTGAAGCGCAATCAAGCTTCCAAAGTAGTTCGACGCGGGATGCATCGCGGCAAATAAAAGCGTCGCCGCACCAATCGCAAACAATACCTGTTTGATTCGCTCAGGAGATGCATTTTGACGCACGATATCGATACCGACGGCGAGAAGAATAATCATGCCAAGCACAATCATCTGCCAGAAGGTATTCAACTGCGCGAGAGTCAATCCGTTGTTAATCAGCTTCAAGAGAATGACACCCAAGAAGGTTCCGAGGATCGAACCGCGACCACCAAACAGTGATGTACCGCCAATGACAACTGCTGCAATTGCATCCAATTCCCACATTTGTCCGTAGTCACTTTTGGCGTAGGGTGCGCGTCCCAAAAACATCAAGGCACCAAAAGCTGCTGTGAACGAGCAGATGACATAAGCGAGTGTTTTATACAAACGCACGTTGATACCTGCTTGCCGTGAGCCTTGCTCATTGGAACCAATTGCATAGGTATATCGGCCAAGCTTTGTGTGTTTGACGATCAAGCCAAGCACAATAAAAAACGCAATGAATATGACCAGACTCATTTGGAATGTGCGGAAATATTCGAGCCAATTGGCATCGACCCACTGTCCAAGTGGCATCAAGAAGTCAGGCAAGGTTCCGTCTTTATATCCCTGACGGAGCGGAGACAAGGGGTTGTAGCGACCAAAGAAATCAAATAGCGAATCAAGCTTCGGAGTCGCCTGCGCACCTGTCGTTAGATGGCCTGTGCCGCGCCAAATCGAAAGGCCCGCCAAGGTGACAATGAACGCAGGCATCCCAAACCGGGCGACCAGCGTGCCATGAATTAAACCAATCGAGAGTCCAAGGCCTATCCCGAATAGAACGGCAAGAACCGGCGGGAAACCCCAATACGAGGCAACGTAACCTGTCAGTGCTGCTGTCATACCCATAACAGAGCCAACAGACAAATCAATCCCAGCAGTCAAAATCACAAGCGTCATACCGCCAGCAATGACACCAAGTGCTGCTGAGTTATTCAAAATCGTCATCAGATTGGATGGATGGAAGAATGAACGCCCATCGGTCACTAATTCGATCGCAATCGCGAGAATTACTACCGCCAGAAGAGCACCAGACCAGTCTTTCTTAAAGTAGCTCGCTAACAATTGAGCAAACCGATCGTAGAAGGTTCTGTTATCCACAACACACCCCTGAAGTTTTAAAGAGAAGAAGAACGCCCCGGAAGAACTTCCGGGGCACAGGTATTACATACCGATCAGCTTTTTATATTCAGCTGAGGTTTCTGGTGTTACGAGGAATGTTCCAGTATCGATACGCTTTGATACGGTCTCACCCTTTGCCGCAGCAACAGCAGTTTTCACACCTTCATAGCCCATCTTGTAAAGCATTTGAGCGGTATCAACGTGAACCCAACCTTGATCCATCGCGACGATCGCGTCAGTTGCACCATCAAAGCCAACAAGCTTTACATCGCCTGCGCTATAGCCCAGGTTTTCCAGGGCAGCTTTCGCTCCCATGGTGCCACCGTCCCATGCATTCACGACCATTTTCACATCAGAGTGCTTGTTAAGGAGTGCTTCAACGCCAGCTTGCGCTTGGTTTGAATCCCACTCTGTTGGAACGATTAAGATTTCTGAATTAGGACGTGATGCCTTGAAACCCTTCATAAACCCATCGCGACGCTCTTGGCCTGTTGACTGGGCTTGATTCCCGGTCACATAGATAATTTTGTCACCGTCTTTAACAAGCTTCGCAGCTTCTTTACCCTGAATTTCAGCAACTGCTTCGTTGTCGGTTGCGACAAATGAAGTGACTTCAGCGCCAGATACACCCGTATCGACAGCGACGACTGGAATACCTGCGTCCATTGCAGCTTTTACTGCAGGTGCAATACCTGATGAATCAACAGGAGCCACTGCGATCGCATTGACGCCCTGCGACGTAAGGTTTTCGAACACTTCCAACTGAGATGACAGATCACCTTGGAATGCTGGACCCACGGTAATGAGTTTCGCGCCAACTTCTTTAGCGGCGTCAGCAGCACCATTGTTGATCATGATCCAACCAGCGTTTGTTGCTGATTTAGTGATGTAGCCCACAGTGATCTTGCTGTGACCGCCAGCCAACGCTGATAGAGAGACAGAAGCGGCAACAGCGCCAGCAACTAGAATCTTTGCGAATGATTTCATCGAGTTATCCTCTTTGCATTTATGTTTATTAATCCCGCTTTCTGCGCGGTTAGCGTTAATGTCTCAAGATTGGTTGATTCCTGTCAATAAATAAATTCATTTGATTTAATTATTCAAAGTGTTTAGATTCGTCCCATAGTCATAACAACAGAGACATCTTATGAAATACGTTCTCGAGACTCACGGACTCACCAAACATTACGGCGGCGTCCACGCACTCAATGACGCTGACTTCTTTCTAGAACCAGGCGAACATGTTGCCGTGGTTGGAGATAATGGCGCTGGTAAGTCAACGTTTGTGAGAAACATCACAGGTGTTGAACAACCAACCGATGGACGCATCGTTTTCTACGGAGAAGATGTCAGCTTCAATTCGCCACTCGATGCACGCGAAGCGGGTATCGAAACGGTTTACCAAAATCTTGCCCTTGCCGATCACTTAGACGTTCCCGCCAATATTTTTTTGGGGAGAGAAGACGCCTATGATGCAATCAAGATTCCAGGACTTCCCTTTTCGATTCCGCTTGGTCC
>CAJXTO010000095.1 GCA_913061245.1 uncultured Oceanospirillales bacterium | reverse complement strand
CCGCCATATTTTTGAACGATTAACGCCATCGAACTTCCTAACTCAACTGTTCTTCAAGCCACCCAGACACTGACTTCAGCGCCTCTGGCAATGATGCAGGCTCGGTACCGCCGGCTTGAGCCATGTCTGCACGCCCACCACCGCGACCGCCAACCTGAGCAGCGACGAATCCAATCAGATCGCCAGCCTTAACCCGATCGGTCAAGTTGTCTGTGACACCTGCAATCAAATTCACTTTGTCATCACGAACTGTTGCAAGCACAACAACGCCCTGCGACAGACGATTTTTAACGCGATCCAATGTGTCCCGCAGCGTTTTGGGGTCTTGTCCATCAAGACTTGCGACCAAACATTGCACCCCAGCGACTTCGACAACATCGTCTAACAAGTCACCGCCTGCTGCTGTTGCAAGCTTCATTTTCAACGCATCGACTTCACGCTCTGATGCTTTGAGTCGATCAGCCATTTGCTCAATTTTAGAGAGCACGGAATCAGACCCTGTTTTCAGAAGGGCTGCAGCTTGATCTAAGGTCGTCTCAATTGCATGGATATGATGCAGAGCACCCTCACCTGTCACCGCTTCGATTCGACGGACACCTGAGGCAACACCGCTCTCGGCGATGATTTTGAAAAGGCCAATATCACCAGTCCGAGCGACATGGGTACCACCACATAATTCGACTGAAAACTCGCCCATCGACAGGACGCGCACTTCGTCATCATATTTTTCACCAAACAAAGCCATGGCGCCTGCAGCCTTCGCTTCGTCGATTGGCATGACTCGTGTGACCACATCTTCATTACGACGAATTTCTGCGTTAACCATTGCCTCAATGGCAGCGATCTCATCAGCTGTGACTGGCTGTGGATGCGAAAAATCAAATCGCGTGCGCTCATGGGTTACTAATGAACCTTTCTGCGTTACATGCTCGCCAAGCACAGTTCGAAGTGCAGCGTGCAGCAAATGTGTTGCCGAATGGTTCAATGCCGTCGATTGGCGTCTTGGGCCCTCAACACGCGCATTGACAGTATCGCCAACCTTCAATTCACCCATACCAAGTTTGCCCTCATGACCAAAATGAGAACCGTACTTTTTAGTGACCGATACTTGGAATGAACCACCCGCCGATGTCAGGGAACCAGAATCTCCTTGTTGACCGCCGCTCTCTGCATAAAATGGCGTTTGATTCAGTACGACAACACCAGTCTCGCCGGCAGCAAGTGACTCCACCTGCTCACCATCTTTTGCCAAGGCAACAACAACAGCACTGGCATCCAGGTGCGTGTACCCAAGAAACTCGGTTGATCCATCCAAATCAAATCGAACCTGGCCTTCTGCCGCAAAACTCGAACCTTGGCGAGACTTTTCACGCTGCTCAGCCATCGCTTGATCAAACCCATCGATATCGAGCTCAAGATCACGCTCACGGGCAATGTCATTAGTCAAATCAACTGGGAAGCCGTGTGTATCGTAGAGTCGGAAAATCAATTCGCCAGGAAGTGTGTTTCCTTGAAGAGATGCAACTGCATCTTCCAAAACTTTCATTCCTGCATCGAGAGTCTTCGCAAACTGAGCTTCTTCCTGCTTCAAAGCAGCAACTATGCGATCTTCGTTATCGCGAAGCTCCGGATACGCTTCGCCCATTTCGGCTACCAAGGTGTGCACGATTTTATGGAAAAATGGTTGATCACAACCCAACTTGTGTCCGTGACGAATCGCTCGACGAATAATCCGACGCAACACATATCCACGGCCTTCGTTGGATGGCAGTACGCCATCACAAATCAAAAACGAACAACTCCGAATGTGATCAGCAATCACACGAAGTGATTTGGCCTCGAGGTCATTCGTATGCGTCACATCCGCGGCTGCTTTCAGTAGCGCCTGGAACAGATCAATTTCGTAATTCGAGTGAACCCCCTGCATGACAGCAGCAATTCGCTCAAGCCCCATCCCTGTATCAACTGATGGTTTTGGTAGTGGAGTCCGAGTCCCATCTGCAGACTGCTCGAACTGCATGAAGACCAGATTCCAAATTTCGATATATCGATCGAGATCATCGTCTTCTGAGCCTGGAGGTCCGCCCGGAACATCCGGTCCATGATCATAGAAAATCTCACTACAAGGACCACAAGGACCTGTATCGCCCATCGACCAGAAATTATCTTTATCGCCCAAACGCGAGAGTCGATTTGGATCGACACCAATTTTCTGAATCCAAATGTCTTCAGCTTCTTGATCGGAATGATGCACAGTCACCCAAAGACGTTCTTTAGGAAGTCCTAAGCGCTCAGTCAGAAAGGTCCATGCGAAGCGAATCGCATCTTCTTTGAAATAATCACCAAAGCTGAAGTTTCCAAGCATTTCGAAAAACGTGTGGTGACGCGCCGTGTAACCAACATTCTCAAGGTCATTGTGTTTACCACCAGCTCGCACACAACGTTGCGAAGTTGTCGCTCGATGATAGGGGCGGCTTTCCTCGCCTGTGAACACGTCTTTAAACTGCACCATCCCTGCGTTGGTAAACAACAGTGTCGGGTCATTTCCCGGAATCAACGGGCTCGACGACACAATGGTGTGGCCATTTTCCTGAAAATATTCAAGGAACTGCGAACGGATTTCAGCGCTTTTCATGGTTTTTCAAATATCTGGAATTCAAGTGAGGTGCAATGCTAGCGGAAAATCGCGTCGACTGCTTCTGTTGCATCCGAAAAATTAAATCCTCGTGACGCTAAAAATCGGAGTGCTTTATCACGAGTTGGGTCTTTTTTACTCCGCATCCACTTCTCAAGTGCAGCAACGCATCGCTCAGATTCACTGTCCTCTGCATCATCGAAGTAGTGACTGACATCACGCACATCAATCGCATGTTGCGCAAGCTCCTGCTCAATGCGTCGTCGACCCTGCCCACGGAATAAGCGAGATCGGATGAGCATTTCAGCAAATCGCATATCAGACTGCAGATTCAGTTCAATTAATCGATCGAGCAGTTTGTTGCGCTCTGGTACCGAGAGTTCGGGGTGGTAGGTTTTGAGTTTACGATCGAGTTCGACCCGCGAGTGTTCTCGGCGGGCCAAACGATTGATTAGTGTGTCAAATGGATCACTTGCCACCGCGTTGACGCATTGCTTCTAGGCGCGCGAATAGGCTTGATGTATCCCAACGGCCTCCGCCCATGGATTGAACTTCGCCATAGAGCTGATCGACAGCTGCTGTAATCGGCAGCGCAGACCCATTTTTGCGCGCTTCAGCCAAGCAAATCGACAGATCTTTACGCATCCAATCAACTGCAAAACCATGCGCAAACTCATCAGCTAGCATTGTTTTATAGCGATTCTCCATCTGCCATGACTGAGCGGCACCTTTACTGATGACGTCCACAACTTTATGCGCATCAAGTCCTGCTGCGCGAGCAAATGAGAGGCCTTCAGATAATGCTTCAACCAAACCGGCAATACAGATTTGATTGACCATTTTTGTTAGCTGTCCAGCTCCGACTTCACCCATCAGTGTGCATGCGCGCGCAAAGGCATCAATCACTGGCGCGGCCCGATCAAAATGAGCCTGACTTCCACCAACCATCACAGTCAACGCACCATTTTCAGCACCCTGTTGGCCTCCAGAGACTGGAGCATCCATAAACCCGATGTTCAAAGCCTTCGCAGCCTCACCCAATTCACGAGCGACTTCGGCACTTGCTGTCGTGTGGTCTACAAACAAGGCGCCCTCACTCATCCCCGCAAACGCACCGTCGTCACCGAGGGTGATACTGCGTAAATCATCATCATTACCAACACAAGCAAACACAATCTCTTGACCCACTGCTGCATCTTTCGGTGTCGCGGCTGCTTTTCCACCAAATTCGGTAGCCCATTTTTCGGCTTTTGCAGCGGTTCGGTTGTAGACGGTGACCTCGTGGCCTGCTTTGGCAAGGTGTCCGGCCATTGGGTAACCCATAACACCTAATCCTAAAAATGAAACTTTCATGTGGAGTCCTTTATCGTTGTATCAGTCGTGTAATAAACCCTTGGCAGCGAGTTTGGCTGCCAAAGGATGTGTCGTCGTCCATTCCATGGGGGCTAACATCGCCTGAATCCAGTCAGACGTGACCTCATCAACCGTTTTAAAACGCCATTGAGGATTTTTATCCTTATCGATTAAGAGCGCTCTCACACCCTCACACCACTCGCCATCTGATAAAAGACGCATACCTAGATCGTGCTCTTGGAGAACTGCTTTGGTCAGATTTTGATATTTAGCCCGTTGCTGTTGGTATCCCGCAATAAGCGCGGCACCTGGACTGGCTTGCTCTAATCCAACAAACAATTCTGGAATCTCTTGATGCCAATGTTGCATGGTGTGCCAGACAGCCAGAGGTGATTGATGACGGATACTATTCCCCAGTCGCGCCCCATTCTCTTCCCAAGGCCCATGACGTGGTGATTCTGATGTCGCTTGATGCAAAATAGCCCCGATTTCGGAAAGCGCCGATTCTTTCGATTCGTAAGTTAACCCGAGGACAGCTTCGAATAACGCAGCTTTCTCAGCACGCGGTAAAAGCCAGTCAGCCAAGTTCAACCAACAGCCATCGGCAGCACCGACTGTGGCACCACTCATCGCAAGGCACATACCCAAACCATTTGGAACGCGATTCAAAAACCAACTTCCACCGCAATCTGGCACGAAGCCAATGCGTACTTCAGGCATCGCTAGATTCGAATGTTCTGTCACGAAACGGACATCCGCCCCCTGAAATACACCCATACCGCCACCCATGATGTAACCATCACCCCAGGCAAAAACTGGTTTCGAACAGTAACGAAGCCAGACATCCAACAGATATTCATCGGCTAGGTAGTCTGCAGAGTTCGTGAGATCAGTGAGACCACCCGCTTGCCCGTTATTGGTGACATCACGGACGTCACCTCCAGCACAAAACGCTTTTTCAGCAGATGACTCAATCCATAACGCACGAATTGTTGGATCTGATTCGACAGTCTCAACCACCTGCAGTAATTCGCGGATCATGGTGTGATCCAGTGCATTTAAGGCTTTCGGACGGTCCATCACTGCGACCCCAAGCACACCTTCTGCTTGACTGAGAGAAACGGTATGAAAACGAACTGTTGGCTCTGACATCAAATCTCCATTGAACATAAAGATATCTTTATATTATTATATGCGTCATGTGGACATCGTATGACGACTATATTGACGCATTAAAGGCGATTGCTGAACCAACACGGTTCAGATTGACGCGTTTATGCGCTCAAGGCGAACTGACTGTATCAGAACTGATGCGGATTGTCGGCCAATCACAACCACGAGTATCCCGTCATTTAAAACTTCTGCAAGACGCGGGTGTCCTCGAGAGCTTTCGTGAACAACATTGGGTGTTTTACCGAGTCGCCCAAAATGTGCAATGCCAGCAATTGGTTGCTGATCTATTGGAACAACTACCATCTGACGATGATCTGATGGAGCTCGACCAGGCACGACTCAATGAACTGCGTGACGCGCGAGCCAAGCTCTCCGAAGAGTTTGTTGAAACCGAGGTTCCTGATTGGCTAAGGCTCCATGAATATCATGGCGATGAAGTTCGATTTAGTGATGCGGTTCAAGAAGCACTATCCGGCAAACCTGTTGGACATTTACTTGATATCGCAACTGGCACAGGCCGCATGTTGAAAATTGCAGGCCCACTCGCAGACAGCGGTGTCGGCATCGATTTATCGAAAAAAATGGTCATGGTCGCGAGAAATGCGCTAGCGGAAGCGGATCTCCCACATCTTACGGTGCGGCAAGAAGACATGTATCAAATGCGCTTTCCGGCTCGGCATTTCGATACCGTGACTATCGATCAAGTATTGTATTTCGCATCCAACCCCGATGCATTAATCAAAGAAGCCACACGGGTTCTCAAACCCCATGGGCGGCTTCTATTGGTCGCATTTACCGAGGCTGCTCAAGCCAAAACTCCGCCATCCGTGGGTATCGCA
>CAJXTO010000094.1 GCA_913061245.1 uncultured Oceanospirillales bacterium | reverse complement strand
TAATCACCTGCCATCAACAAATCAGTGGGTGCTATCCAGCTCCCACCAACACAAACAACATTAGGGCAGGCAAGATAATGACTCGCTGTCTCTGCTTTGATACCACCTGTTGGACACACGAGAAACTCGGACAATGGACCTGCGAGCGATTTTAAATAGTTCACTCCACCAGATGCCTCGGCTGGAAAAAATTTTCCACAACGACTACCGCGCTCCATCAAAGCCATCGCCTCAGATGCCGTCGAGAAACCTGGAAGAATCGGTAGTTGATGCTCAACACTTGACGCCCATAGAGCGTCTGTAGTCCCCGGGCTCACTACAAAGTCAGCACCAGCGTCTTTCGCTTCACGCATTCGAACTGCATTGGTCACAGTCCCGGCGCCGATCAACGCATCAGGCACAGTATCTTTCATCAAAACCATCGCATCCAACGCACAATCCGTTCGAAGCGTAATTTCAAAAACGGTCAAACCACCAGAAGCCAGAGCCTCAGCTAAGGGTGCTGCCATTGTAATCTCAGGAATCACCAAAACCGGCATCACTGGGCTGCGCGATAACGCTTCATTTAAAACAGGATGCATTAGGCCTCCGGAAGTAACTGTAACCCGCCACCTAAAGTTGCTGGGCCGGCCTGATGCCGTAATGTTGAAAACAATGAACGCCCCCAGGGTGCAGGGTGACTAGGCTCAGACACTACTGCGGACTGACGAGCACTTAAGGTTGCATCATCAACAAGAACAGTCAGTTCACCCGTGGTTGCGTCGAGTCGAATGACATCACCAGTTTCAATTCGACTGAGCGGTCCACCATCTTTTGCCTCAGGTGAAACATGAATTGCAGCCGGAACCTTGCCACTGGCACCACTCATACGGCCATCAGTGACTAGCGCCACTCGGTACCCCTGATCTTGCAAAATAGATAGAGACGGTGTGAGACCATGAAGCTCCGGCATCCCGTTGGCTTTTGGACCTTGACCACGAACAACGACGACCACGTCTTGGTTTAATTCACCTGCTTGAAACGCAGCCTTCACATCCTCTTCATTGTCAAACACCTGACATGGTGCCTCGATCACATGTCGTTCCGGATCGACCGCGGATGTTTTGATCACAGCTTGACCCATATTGCCAGTCAGGTGGACAAGCCCACCGGTCTCCTGAAACGGAGAATCAACGGGCTTTAAAATAGACGAGTCGAGTGACGACTGTTGCGGTGCGACCCATTGCAACGCGCCCTCGATCACCGCGGGCTCTGAAATACTCTCGGCAATGGTTCGACCAGTCATGGACAAGGCATCACCAAGTAAGAGCCCTGCATCTAATAATTCTCGCATGACATATCCCATCCCTCCGGCTGCATGGAAATGATTCACATCAGCAGATCCATTGGGATACACGCGCGCAATCAGCGGAGTCACTTTCGACAGTAAAGCAAAGTCGTCCCACGTCACTGACAAACCAGCAGCTTGAGCAATCGCTATCAAGTGCATGGTGTGATTGGTCGATCCACCGGTTGCATGCAATCCAACAATTGCGTTCACAATCGCTCTCGCATCAATGACAACCCCGATCGGTAGGTACTGATCGCTTCCACGTGACGCTTTAAGCGCTGCTTCAACAGCTGCGTCAGTCAACAAACCTCGGATTTCCTCTCCTGGATTGATAAAACTCGAGCCAGGGAGTTGCACACCCATCATCTCAAGCAACATCTGATTGGAGTTAGCCGTTCCGTAAAAAGTACAGGTACCAGGGCTATGATAGGCAGCGGCCTCGGAGGCAAGTAACTCCTCACGACCGACCTCACCTTTAGCAAACGCTTTTCGAACCTGCGACTTGGCATCGTTACTGATACCCGTCTGCATCGGTCCAGCAGGAATGAACACCGTCGGCAAATGCCCAAATGACAATGCACCCATAAGAAGACCTGGAACAATCTTGTCGCAAATTCCAAGCGCGACAGACGCGTCGTAAACATTATGGCTTAGCGCAACTGCCGTCGACATCGCGATCACATCACGGGATAAGAGCGATAACTCCATGCCTGGACGCCCTTGGGTGACACCATCACACATTGCAGGAACGCCACCGGCGACTTGAGCCATTGCCCCGAGCGATCTCGCTTTTTCTTTAATCCGGCTTGGATAGGATTCATAAGGCTGATGCGCAGACAACATGTCGTTATATGCAGTAACAATCGCCAAATTCTTCGTACGACTACCATCGACAGTTAATAGCTTCGATTGATCTTCAAGAGCGCCGGCTGCCGCATGCGCAAGATTGGAGCAACCGACCTGACCTCGATCCGAATCCGATGCATCGGCCATTTCCCGAATTCCGATCAGATAGCGTTCCCGCGTTTTTTGACTTCGGGTCTCAATTGTCTGAAGAACAGTTCTTACCGCATCGTTACGATTCATGTATGACTCCATTCTGCACAGTGACCATTGAACCATCAGGCCAGGCAATCAAAATCGGATGATCTGATGCCAATAGATAGCTCACTGGATTGAGAGGATTCGTTGATTCCAAACCATCCATCACTTTCTCTTTTTTCGCATCCGAGCTCACCAGCAAAATGACGAGCTCAGCTGATAAAATTTGACTCAGTGTCATCGAAATCCGAGGTACTGATGGCGATCCAATTGCAGGAGTCGCCACAAATCCAATGAACCCATCGTCCAACCCAGAAACAGCGATCTCACTTGGAAAAAGACTCGCAAAATGCCCGTCGTCCCCCATGCCGAGAACTGCGATATCGAGCGGTACGTTGTGTTGATTCAGCAGATCAGCTGACTTCTCGGCATCATCTGCTAGGAACATCGGTTCGAAGATGGCTTTCTCAGCGCGATTCTGACAAAGCGTTGATTTGACGAGTGCCGCATTAGACGCATCCGACGATTCATCGACAGCGCGCTCGTCAACCAATGTGACATTTACTGATGACCAATCAATGGATGCATTCGAAAGCTCAGACATCAAGTCGACAGCACTTCGACCACCTGGAAATGCAATTCTCGCGTTTCCTTTTCTATCGATGGTTTCACTTAAGGCTTGAGTAATGATTTGAGCAACACTCATCCATCCACCTCAGGTTCAATCCAGCGATGGCCGTGTTCAGCCATTAATTCAAAAGCTGAGACAGGGCCCCAAGTCCCTGCGGTGTATTTCTCTGGCTGACGCAGTTTTGCTTCATTCACGATCGGGTCAATGAATGCCCAAGCGGCTTCAACTTCATCTGAGCGCATAAAGAGTGTTTGGTTGCCACGGGCGACATCCATGAGTAACCGCTCGTAAGCTTCAGGCAAACGTGTCTTAAACGTTTCATTAAAAGAGAGGTTTAGACTCGCTGGAAACAAACGCATCCCACCAGGACCAGGCTCTTTACTTGTCATGCTGAGCTTCAATCCTTCGTTCGGTTGCAACCGAATCACCAAACGATTTGGCTCCATGACTTCAGAACTCCGAGGACCGTCCTCGAAGATGTTGTGTGGAGGACGCTTGAATGTGATGACAATTTCACTGGCACGTCCGGCCAAGCGTTTACCAGTCCGCAGGTAAAAAGGAACGCCAGACCAACGCCAATTGGAGATCTCACAACGGAGCGCTGCAAACGTTTCTGTACGACTCGCATGCCCAACCTCATTGGAATAGGAATCAACAGGCTTCGCTTCAATCGAGCCTTTGGTGTACTGGCCCAACTTCACACAGCGATCGAAATTGTCTCGCGTAATTGGCTTCAGCGCCCGAAGCACTCGAAGCTTCTCATCACGCACCTGGTCTGCTACGAATTTTGACGGAGGCTCCATAGCGACAAGACACAAGAGTTGCAACAAATGGTTTTGAACCATATCGCGAAGTGCACCGAAGTCATCGTAATAAGACGCTCGAGAACCGACCCCCACTTCTTCAGCGACTGAGATTTGCACATGATCGATATGCGCATTCGACCACAGTGATTCAAAGATTGAGTTCGCAAACCGCAGTGCCATCAGGTTCTGTACTGTTTCTTTACCGAGATAGTGGTCGATTCGGTAAATTTGGCGTTCTTCAAAGACCGCTAAAATTGAGTCATCAAGCGCCTCTGCACTCTTTAAGTCATGACCCATTGGTTTTTCGACAACCAAGCGGGTTTGTTCTGTCTTAAGACCAGTGCGCTCAAGTGTCTGACACGCGTCTGAAAACAGGGTTGGTGAAATCGCAAAGTAGAACACACGCGGGACGGCAGCGGTCGCAAGGCAGGCCGCTTCAATTTCTTCAGCACCTTCGCCTGTTTTGACATCAAATCCGATGATCTGAACACGCTCACCAAAAGCCAGCCAGTCGGCTTCGTTCTCTTTTGTGATGACTTCATCACAAAACGGCCGTAACTGCGCAAGAAAGTCATCCTTGGGCAGCGTGTGACGGGCTGCCGCGATTAATGCGCAGCTCTCTGGAATCTGTCCATCCAAGAATCGGTGAAACAGTGCGGGAAAAATTTTACGGAGTGCGAGATCACCAGTACCACCAACAATGACAAAGTCAGTGGGCGGTATCTCAGCTTCTTTAGGGATTTTCGATTCAATCACCATCTGTGATTCGCTTCGCCTCTTCAACAGATACTATTTTTAACGTACTGGTACCACCTGGTGTATTTAGGCGGTCACCACGAGTGAGTAGCACTTGGCTGTCCTCAGGGAGTTTTAATGACTCCGCGACCTGTCCAACGACCACCTTATCGACAATGCTCATCGGCTGATCAGTTGGAGGATCAAACGCCAAAGGCATAACGCCTCGAAATAGCGCCATTCGAGCCAATGTTTTTGGCTGTACAGATAGTGCGACGATTGGCAGGCTAGCTCCGGACCGACTCATCCATAAGGGTGTGGATCCACTCTCTGTGATGCACACAATTGCTGCTAATTTTTTCAAATGGTTCGCGATATACATTGCTCCAAGCGCAATTGCCTCATCACGACGACCATATTGCGCCTCAACCCGCGCACCAAGTGCTTGTGCCTGCTCAGTTTGTTCCGCACCTTCAGCTGTTTTTGCCATAGCCAGCACCGTTTCCACAGGATAATCACCAGCAGCAGTCTCAGCGGATAACATCACGGCGTCTGTTCCATCAAGCACTGCGTTTGCAACATCAAACACTTCAGCGCGAGTTGGCATTGAATTAGAGATCATGGATTCCATCATCTGGGTGGCTGTAATGACTGGGCGATCAAGCGCCCGAGCGCGCGTGATGATTTTCTTTTGCACGCCGATCAATCGATCATCACCAATCTCGACACCCAAATCGCCACGCGCAACCATGACAGCATCACTGGCAGAAATCAGCGCATCGAGCACCGCATCTGAGGCAACCGCTTCTGCTCGCTCAATTTTTGCAACCAAATCAGCATCAGAGCCCCGCTGCTTGAGCGCTGCTCGTGCAAGGTGCATATCTTCCGCATCTCGCGGGAACGAGATGGCAACAAAGTCTGCATCGATTTCAGCAACAACATCCATATCGCTGTAATCTTTGTCCGTTAGGGCAGAGGCGGACAGGCCGCCCCCTTGTTTATTAATACCTTTATTATTGGATAGCTTTCCACCAGTGATCACTTCGGTGACAACCTGAGATCCGTTCACGTCGGTCACGCGCAAAACGACTCGACCGTCATCGAGCAGAAGTACATCACCTGGCCGACTGTCTTTCGGAAGTTCGCGGTAATCCAAACCCACTTGTGATTCATCACCAGCATTCGAATCAAGCTGTGCATCAAGAACAAATTGATCGCCAGCCTTCAGGATGACTGACTGATCTTTAAATCGTGCAATCCGAATTTTGGGTCCTTGGAGATCAGCGAGGATTGCGACGGTTCGGCCAATGCCTCTCGCGATCTCACGAACTTCTCGAGCGCGACGACGATGATCATCCGCGCTGCCATGAGAGAAATTCAATCGACAAACGTCCACACCAGCTTCCAGCAAACGCTTCAGCACACCTGGGCAGTCGCAAGCAGGGCCCAATGTGGCAACAATTTTAGTACGACGCATCTCTATTTCCTTATATTTTCAGCCGGGCTAATG
>CAJXTO010000093.1 GCA_913061245.1 uncultured Oceanospirillales bacterium | reverse complement strand
GCCCTTCCCTGCACGCGCAGCCATTGGTGTCGCCGAAGTTCCCAAGGGTGCAAGGGTCGAAGTCGATGGAATTATGGTGAGCTAATCACTGCCTCGCAGGTCGGATACCGCAGTGCAGGCATCCGATCTCGATAACTCGACTCGACGATACGGCCGGTCGTGGCGGGTTGAATCTGAGTTGTCACCCCATCCAACAAATCAAAAATCTGCCGATAGTGAGCTGACCCCTCATCAACTCCATGGATGAGTTGTGGGGCCTTCTCACCTTTCAGGTGAAAACGCGCTAGAGCACCTAGCCAAGAGTCTGCATCCTCGCGATGAATACGATTCGATACGGTCTCTGGATTCAGTTGTTTTCTCAGTTCCCTATCGCTGAGGCGAAGCATACTCTTCGCTGTATAGAGCCCTGTAAAACGAATCACGGTTATGGGTGCCTTGATCTGCTCAATATTGCATTCTGCCTCGCGAACACAATGACCTCGCCAGTGATCGGGGTCAGCTGGCACCGACTCATCCAACAACCCCAATTGATGTTGACCGAAAACAGCCGTCGAACTGACCCAAATCACCGGATGCTCGCGCCCAGGTAATGATGCAAATTGACGCAGTCGCTCCGAAACCCCTACATAACGAGACCGATAACCTTCTTCAGTTCGAGCATCTGGAGTCACGATTGCAATGATGACTGCATATGGCGCAAGCGGTAGCTGTGCCAATTGATCCCAGCTATCCGCCAGCTCAAGGTCTAGACTCATCATGGTTGGATCATTTGGAATCTTAGTTCGTCGAACACCCAATACATGAAATTTTTCGGCCTCAAGCACTGTTTTCAGGTTGCCACCCAACTGACCACAGCCTAGGATGAGAATCTCCCAAGGATTAGACAAAACAATGACCCTCACAGAACTTCGATACATTATCGCCGTCGCCGACGAGAAACATTTTGGCCGCGCAGCTGCCAAGTGCTTTGTCAGTCAGCCTACCTTGTCTATCGGTGTGAAGCGACTGGAAGATGAACTTGGCGTCACTCTGTTCGAGCGCAGTAAAACAGGGGTTCATCTCACTGCTGTAGCCGAACAGTTAGTAGAAAAGGCGCGCAACATTCTGCAGGAAGTCGATTCGTTTAAAGAACTATCCGATCACGTCAAAGATCCGTTTTTGGCACCTCTACGCATCGGTGCTATTTACACTATTGGGCCTTACTTATTTCCAGCACTGTTGCCCGCACTCAAAACCGCTGAGCCTCGCATGAAGTTATATATCGAAGAAAGCTTCACAGGCACACTCCGACAGATGCTGAAAAAAGGCCAGCTTGATGCCATTATCGTCGCATTACCCTTTACGGAACCTGACGTTGAAGTTCGGGAGTTATACACCGAGCCCTTCGAAGTTTTATTACCAGCAAATCATCCCTGGACCAATGAACCGCATATTCCACCTAAGCAATTACATACCGAAAACGTATTGTTGTTAGGTGAAGGCCATTGTTTCAGAGATCAGGTGATCGACGTCTGTCCAGCGCTTTCCCGATCTGCCTACGATAGAAATAACGTGGTTGCGGAAGGAAGTTCTTTGGAAACATTGAGGCACATGGTTGCATCAGGCCTTGGGGTCACCGTACTGCCAGCATCTGCGGCCGGTCTTGAAAACTATGCACCGGGCTATCTGACAACAAAACCCTTCGCCCAACCCGAACCGTCACGTACTGTGGCCATCGCTTGGAGAAAACAATTTCCAAGAACTGAGGCAATCGATCTCTTAATTGATGTCATCAGAAAACAGGTCGGGCCCCAGATCAATGCCAAACATCAGGCAGCCTAACGAGTTACAAAGTCTCACAGGCGTCGGCCCAAAAGTTGAGCAAGCGCTTAACCGCCTTGGACTGTATTCGTTTAGAGATCTTTTATTTCATCTGCCCGCACGCTACGAAGATCGAACAACTCAAGTTGATATCGCGAGCCTAAAACCTGGAATCCCTCAATTACTCGAGGGTGAAATCACTTCACAATCTGTAGTTCCCGGTCGGCGCATGCAAGCTGTTCTCACATTTGAAGATGTCACCGGTGCCGCCAGAATCCGCTTGTTTCATTTTTCCCGCGCGTATCTGACGACACTCAAAAATGCAGATTCCGTACGGATTTTTGGAGAGCCTCGAATCAATCAGGGTGTAACTGAATTCATTCATCCTGAAATCTCTGTATTTAAAGGTGAGCCACCTCCATTGGATGACACCTTAACGCCCATTTACCCAACGACAGATGGCTTATCGCAACCCAAGTTACGAGACATCATCCGCCAAGCTCTCGCCAAAGGTCCGGATTTTTATGCGCTCGAAGAACTTTTGGATGCAAAGCACACCAAAAATCGTCCGGAACTTTGGGATGCTCTGGTTGCTCTACATCAGCCGGCTAAAGGACTTCCGGCAAGCCCCTTCGTTGAACGATTGGCGTTTGAGGAACTTCTCGCCCATCGACTGCTCTTACTGACACGCCGAGATGACTATGTTCGCTTTCGAGCACCGGAGCTCAATTCGACAGCCGTAGAAGCCCGACAGGCATTATTAAGCCAGCTACCATTTGACTTAACACATGCCCAACAGCGGGTTTTAAGTGAGATCGATCAAGACCTCACACACGGCCACCCAATGTTACGACTTCTTCAAGGCGATGTTGGATCAGGAAAGACACTCGTTGCTGCTTTAGCCGCACTTCCTGTGATTGAAGCAGGATTTCAAGTCGCATTGATGGCCCCGACGGAGCTGCTATCTGAACAGCACGCGGCTCAATTTTCAGAGTGGTTCCGTCCACTTGGCATCTCTGTTGGATGGCTCACTGGCTCGATGAAAGTACAGCCACGTCGGACGATACTTGAGCAACTAAGCAATGGAACCTGCCAGATCGTCATTGGAACACACGCACTATTCCAAGATGAGATCGTATTTAAACGACTTGGTTTGGCCATCATCGACGAACAGCACCGATTTGGAGTCGCACAACGCCTCTTATTGCGAGAAAAAGGACAAGGGCTGACCCCGCACCAACTGATCATGACCGCAACACCAATCCCACGAACACTGGCGATGACGCATTTCGCTGATCTCGATGTCTCAACAATTGATGAGTTGCCACCAGGGAGAACACCAGTGGATACCCGAATCTTGAGTCAAGTGAGAGCGTCAGAAATTACAGGGCGTCTGGATGCGCAATTTGATGAGGGTGGACAAGCCTATTGGGTATGTACACTGATTGAGGAAACAGAGCAGAGTATTGCTGAAGCTGCTGAGAGCCGTGCCGAAAAACTGAGAATCCAGTTACCCCACAGACGAATTGGTCTCGTTCATGGTCGGATGAAAGCTGATGAGAAATCTCAAGTGATGACAGCCTTCGCAGAAGGTGAACTTGATTTATTAGTAGCCACGACTGTTATTGAAGTTGGTGTCAATGTACCTAACGCAAACATTATGGTGATTGAAAATCCGGAGCGCTTAGGGCTTGCGCAATTACACCAGCTCAGAGGCCGCGTTGGTCGGGGGGCGCGAGTCAGTTTTTGTATGTTACTGGCTGGTGACGCGATCTCTCAGCAATCTCGCGATCGACTGAACCTGCTCAAAGAGACCAATGATGGTTTTGTGCTCGCTGAAGCAGATCTGAGACTCAGAGGTCCTGGTGATGTCACCGGCACACGACAAACGGGTGAACTCAGTTTTCGGGTTGCAGATCTTTCTGAGCACGCAGATATGCTCGACGAGATCGCTGAACTTGCAGAAATGATTCGCTTAGAGCATACGGACATCCGCGAACAATTGATTGAAAGATGGATCGGACATGAGGAACACTTTGCGCATGTCTGATATTCGTACCCTTGCGTCTCAAATCCCGTTTTGGATCCAAGTCACTCGACTTGATCGGCCAGTGGGATGGATTGTTCTCCTCTGGCCTACATGGATCGCACTGACCATTGCTGGCTTCAGTGCTGGTAGGTTTCAGCTCGATACTTGGATCATATTCACACTCGGCGTCATTGTTACTCGAAGCGCTGGTTGTGTTATCAATGATCTGACCGATCGAAAATTTGATAAACACGTCAAACGAACCAAGACACGCCCAATTACCACTGGCAACCTTCCTGTCAAAGATGCTGTGATTTTGGCTCTCGTCTTATTGTTGATCGCTTTTGGACTTGTCCTTCAAACCAACAGCGAAACGGTCTACCTATCATTCGTTGCGCTCGGCCTCGCCGTTCTCTACCCATGGTTGAAACGCATCACATTCTGGCCACAAATTGGCTTAGGACTGGCTTTTTCGATGGCCATTCCGATGGCGTTTGCAGCCTACGATCAACCCCTTGATCGCATCGTCTGGCTCTTATTTGCCGGGAATGTCGCTTGGACTTTGGCCTATGACACGTTTTATGCAATGGTCGATCGTGATGATGATCTTCTGATTGGAGTTAAATCCACCGCCATCGCATTTGGACGATTCGACCTCATTGCCATCGGATGTTGCCAAGCCATCGCACTCTTCGCTTTTGCGTATGCGTTCTGGCTCGCCAATCTGAATCCTTTCGTCATCTTTGGCCTGATTGGCGCGGCCGGTTTCGCAGCTCAACATCAGTGGATTGCTAAATCACGTGCCCGAGATGCCTGTTTCCGAGCATTTTTGGAGAACCACCGTTTCGGAGCCGCACTGTTTTTTGGTGCGATCTTAGGTGTTTTATGACACTTTTATTTCAGCCGTAACCTTTTTGTAATATAGCTGTGGTTTTATCCTTAGCGGAAAATCTATTCAGGATCAGGTATGAGCAATCAGCCTCTCCGCCGGGTTCTAATCGTTGATGACGAGCCCGCGGTCCGCGAAATGCTAGCTGTTGCTTTGGAAATGGCTGGTTTTGAAGTTCGCGAAGCAGACAGTGCACAGACAGCCCTATCGGAAGTTACAGCTCGTATTCCTGATCTAATGCTAATTGACTGGATGATGCCGAATGTATCGGGTCTTGAATTGTGTCGTCGATTGAGACGCAATCAAGATACAGCGGATATTCCGCTCATCCTGTTAACCGCTCGTGGCGAAGAAGATGCCAAAATTACCGGTCTCGAAGTAGCAGACGATTACATCACCAAACCATTCTCACCGAGAGAATTGGTTGCACGGCTTAAAGCCATATTGAGACGGACAACGCCAAAAGGTGTCGAGGAACCCGTCGAATTTGATGATTTGAGATTAGATCCAGTGGGCCAACGAGTCACATCCTGCGGCCAGCTTCTGACTTTGAGCCCGATTGAATACCGCCTGTTGCAGTTATTTATGACTCACCCTGAACGTGCATTTTCGAGAACACAATTGTTAGATCGCGTCTGGGGTGGAGATGTCTATGTGGAAGAACGCACCGTAGATGTTCATATCCGCCGCCTGAGAAAAGCATTAGGAAGTCGTCACGAGAACTTGATTGAAACCGTGCGTGGCACAGGTTATCGCTTTGCTCCTCTCGCTGAGAAAACCGCTCAATCAGCTAGTTAATTCGAGCTTAAAGCCAGCATCTGCCTGACGCTTGACCTCATCTTGTAAGTCCAAGGTCATCACCGGATGACGCTTTAATGCATTTTTAATGAATGCCATCTGCAATGCATCACCTTCAGACTGCACTCGAAACTCAGGAAGTGGCTTATCGTGACGACCAATTCGTAAGACCGTCGCGAGTCGCAAAATTCGAATCAATTTGACTAAGCGATCTTTCGGCCAGTATCTGAGCTCAGGAATGACAGACAAATCAAGACGTTTGCGATGAAGACGAACCAGGGTCGCCAATACATCCTGTTGCTCGCGATTAAACCCTGGGAGCGGTGTGTTGCCTAGGATATATGCACCATGGCGATGAAAACCAGAATAGTTAATTTGTAAGCCGATTTCATGCAACATCGCGCCCCACAGAAGCATATGGCGATCCTCGTCATTCAGCTTCCAAGGGCCCTCAAGCGAATCAAACAGTTCCTCACTGGTTAGCTTCACACGTTCTGCCTGCGCTCGATCAATTCCATATTTGTTTGCCAAATCAACCGCCGTACGCTCACGAATATCGTCTGCCTTCAGGCGATCATCCATGGTGTACAGCACACCCTCTCGGAGCGCTGCATCGGCAAAAA